>QOAQ01000115.1 GCA_003972955.1 Aquificaceae bacterium | reverse complement strand
ACTTGTAAAGCGCAGGAGAAAGCGGGTAGCTGGGTCGCCTTTTCTTTGGTTCGTTTCTTTTGGCGACGCAAAAGAAATGAACTCGTAGCCGTTAAGATGCTTCGCAAATCAACAAAAGGTTAGTCGGCTACGAAAACCTTGCAGTGAAAGTAAAAAATCACCACTGTATAACATCAATTAGCGCCCATTTAAAAGAATTTAGGATGCTTTCTTTATCAGTTTCTCAATCGTAAGACCTTGCACAATAATTGAGAAAATAACGATGATGTAAGTGATAACGAGCAGTGCTTCGCGGTATTCGCTGGCGGGCATGGAGAGCACTAAAGCGATTGATATACCGCCACGCAATCCTCCCCACGTTAAAATACGGATAATACGTGGCGTAAAACTGGTGCGGAGCTTCATAATAGCAACAGGTGTGCCAACAGAAATAAAACGTGCCAGTAGCGTTACAGGTATCATAATTAATCCTGCCCATAGGTATTGAATTTCGAAGCTAAGGAGCAACACCTCTAAACCGATCAGCACAAATAAAATAGCATTGAGAATTTCATCAATCAATTCCCAGAAATTATCCAAATGTAAGCGTGTTTTCTCTGACATGGCAAATTTTCTGCCTTTGTTGCCGATTAATAAACCTGCAACAACCACGGCAATCGGCCCTGAAATATGTAAACTACTAGCAAGGGCATAACCACCTAACACCAAGGATAAGGTCAATAAAATTTCGACCTGATAATTATCAATACTGGCGAGCATACGAAAAGCAATAAAACCGATAATAAAACCAAAAACAGCACCTCCAATCGCTTCTTGAGCAAATAGCATCGCAATACTACTCACCGTTACCTCGCTATGACCACCACCATGCCCTACTCCTGCGATACTCAGTAAAACTAAAAAGACCACAATCGCCACGCCATCATTAAAAAGGGATTCACCTGCAATTTTTGTCTCTAGGGATTTTGGTGCACCGACTGTTTTTAAGATACCCATCACTGCTATAGGGTCGGTTGGAGAGATGAGTGAGCCAAATAACAAACAGTAGATAAGAGGAATATCTAAGCCTAATAAGGTAAAAATCTCATAAGAGGCAAAACCAATCATAAAGGTTGATGCGATAACACCCACACTGGCAAGAATGGCAACCACCCATTTTTGTTTATTTAACTCCTCTAGGTGTACGTGCAGCGCACCTGCAAACAGTAGCGCGCTTAACATGCCTTGCATTAGAGTTTCATTAAAGTTGATTTGTGCTAATAAATGCTTGGCATAACCCTCAAGAGGAATACCAAATTTTCCCAATGCAATAATGCTTAGAGAAAGTAACAGCGCAATCACCAATAAACCGATTGTGGTAGGAAGCCTTATAAAACGGTAGTTGATATAGCTAAATAAAGCCGCCAGTGAAATTAAAATAGCAAGTGTATCGGTGATTAACATAGTGAGTCTCGATCAGTTTTGTTCTAAGGACTGGAAATTAATTCTAGATGAACTCAAAACCCTGTAAAAGCATTCTGTACCCACTCAACCTTCGAGCGATCTCCTTCTACAGCGACAACATCAAAACGCATTCCATCTTGTGGCGCATAGCGTTGTTGATAGGCTAGTGCGGTTTTGATAATACGTTGTTGTTTGGCGGGTGTGACGCTTGCTGCGGCTCCGCCAAAGGTGTTGTTATTGCGGTAGCGTACTTCTACAAAAATAAGTGTATCGCCTGCGCGCATAATAAGATCAATTTCGCCGTATCGACTAAAGAAATTACGCTGGACGAGTTGTAAGCCTTTCGCCTGTAAATAGTCACAGGCAAATTGCTCGGTATCTGCGCCTTTTTCTTTGTTATCAAAGGCGCGTCGTTTATTTTTATTGTGAATCACAGAAATCTCTAGTTGGAAAGTGGAATGGGTGTACCGCCATTGAATTTAGCCCACTTTAGTTGACGATGCAAAGTACCGTCGGAACTTACTTGTATTTTTCCTGTTCTGCCGTTGAGTGCCGAGCCACTTTTGAGTCGTCGCATACCTTTAGCTACCATTAAGGCATCCATACCCAATGCGCGTAAACGAGGGAATTGTGAGTCTTGCGGTAAACCTTGTCTGACAACTTCTAGAATCCACGGTATTTCGGTGTAGCTAATACCTTCTAAATCGATATTTTTATACGGATTAGTGAGTCCAGAGTAGACGTGCGAGGTGGCATAAATCGGTAGCCCTTTAAATGCACCTTTATGAATAGCAGGTTGAATACCACGTGCTTGTGTTGGTGATGCGGCGAGGAAGATTGCATCAAAATCACCTTTCCTTTTCAGCAAGCCTTTCGCTATATCCGCATAGCCACCATTTTTATTCGCATAATTTACGGTGATACTGACCTTGCCGCCACCACGTGCGTAGACATTGCCAAAGGTATCACGTAAACGCCTTCCCCAACTTGAGTCTGGCGCGACAATGGCTATTTTTTTGTGTCCATCACGCAATGCTTGTTGTGCTGCTTGTGCTGCCTCGTCCTCTGGTAATAAGCCAAATTGATATAATCCCGTGGGAGCTTTACTCTGCGCCATGTAGTTGAGGCTAAGTGTATTAACAGGGAGATGTGCGACACGGCTAAGTTGAGCAATTTTTGCTTTACTAAAGGGGCCAATCACAAAATCGACGCCACCGCTAATGGCTTTGCGGTAAACTGAGTTAATATCACCACTATTTGAGTCGTATGTTTTCACATCAACATCGGAGGCATAATCTCTTTGTGCTTTTTTAATACCACTAAGCAACGACTGACCGACACCACTTAGCGAGCCAGTCAACGGTAATATCACTGCAACACGTTTTAGTGACGAAGGTAGCGCAGGTGTTGCGCCTGTTGCAATAACGGGCTTAGGCTTAGGTTTTGGAGTAGGAACTGAAGTCACTGGCACATGAGGTGATGATGGTGCATACGGCGTGACAACCGCTCTACTTATCATCGTTTTTGCCCTAGCATTGGCAGGGTGGCGTGGAAAGTTTCGCTGCCATTTTGTGATATTGCGATTAAGTTGCTGCGGGTCATTCGCAGAAATTCGTTCTAAATAATTTAAGTCTAGCCAACCACGCATAATCGGATGTGTGACTCGCGCTCGTGCGGTATCAAGTTCAGTTTTAGAAAGTAGTTTAATTTGATTCCAAATGCGCTGATGATTTAGCTTTATTTCATGTTGTTGCTTTAAGGATGATTCTTGCAAAACCAGCTCGGTTGCTAATGTGGCATGATTTCCACTCAACTGAGCCGCTCGTAGGCGTGCATTAAGAATTTTTCTCCGTAAACCATTCGGCAAGCCACGCACACTTTTTGGAAATAGACGTAATGCCTCACTATAGTTCGCATCAGCCAACGCCATTTGACCTTGAACATAACGATAGCGTGCTGTGTTTTGTCGGTTAAGTGGGCTATTGCTCAAAGTGGCGATATAAGTCTGTGCTAATCCACGATCAGAAATTTGTACGGCTAACTCTGCGGCTTGCAAAATGAGGCGTTCCTTATCTGGTGAACGGTATTTTTGTGCAGCATTAAAATATGCTTTTGCTGCCTCGCGTCGTTGCCCACGATTTAATAAATCATTTGCCCGTTGTACCTCCGCCCCTGTCGGAAGCGTGCTATTATCCACTCGCGGTGCAGGTATGGGAATAATTCTAGGTAATGCAGGAATAGAAATAGGCGCATTATCACAGGCGTTAAGTGTAATAATGGCTAAAGCGATGGTGATGCTATAAGAGAATTTCATTGTTATTGTTTGCCCCTTTTGAAACTGTTTGTTACTGCATTGCCCTATGGTTTATGCAGTATCCCCTGTTTTTATTATAAATTTGCCAAGCTTAGTCCATACTCCATACAGTTTGGTTCAAAATTTTAGCGTTGGCAGGTATTTATTTGTAAATATAACATTTTTTATCTGTCTCATTCAATAAATCTCACGTTAGGGTCTTATGCAAAAAGCTAATTCAGATCAGCAGGGTGTTTTATATGTAGTTGCTACTCCTATAGGAAATCTTGGGGATATTACACAGCGTGCCATAGCGATTTTATCGTCCGTTGATAAAGTCTGTGCAGAAGATACGCGTAATACGCGTAAGCTATTAACCCACCTAGGTTTAAAGAAAAATCTCGTTGCTTTGCACGACCATAATGAACGTCAAAAAATAGAGACTATTGCTGAGTGGCTAGCTGTTGGAGAAAACCTTGCCTTGGTGAGTGACGCAGGAACCCCTTTAATTAGTGATCCTGGTTACCATTTGGTCAAGGCACTACGCGAAATGGATTATCATATTGTCCCTATTCCTGGGGCAAGTGCCATTATCACCGCTTTATCTGTTGCAGGTTTAGCGACGGATAAATTTTCATTTGAAGGTTTTTTACCTGCCAAAGAAGCAGGACGCAAACAGGCTTTGCAATTAAATAGTGAAAGTGCTTATACACAAGTCTATTACGAGTCCAGTCATCGTATCGTACATTCCGTTGCTACCATGTTGGATGTGTTTGGTACGGAAAAGAAGGTAGTATTAGCACGTGAATTAACCAAACTTTATGAGCAATTTTTTCATGGCACACTGGCAGAGCTTCACCAATGGTTGTTAGAAGATACCATGCATCAAAAAGGTGAGTTTGTTATTATGCTTGCTGCAACTGAAAAAAAAGATACTGAAAGTGATCGTTTTGAAAGTAGCACAGAGCAGCTTTTATCTATTTTAGTCGAAGAGCTACCTGTAAAACAAGCAGCCAAAATAGCCGCGAAATTAACGGGCAAAGCGAAGAATACGCTGTATAAACAAGCAATGACTTTACAAAAAAATCAAAAATAGTGAACAAAAATATCCAACATCGCCATGTATTTTATGTGTCGGGCTTTGACCCGCGAGGAGCGGCTTTTTATCATCGCACTTTTAAAGAAGAGTCGGCAAAACAAACTAAAATTAATGGCATCGAGATCAATGTTCAGCCAAGAAAAAAACACAGTGATTTCTCTCAAGCATGGAAAATAGCGGCAAAAGACCAAGGGCAACAGGTTGAAACGCAATACGAGTTTTTACGTTGGGATGATATTGTACGCAAACATTGGGTTAAATCACTTCTGAGTATTTTTCTTGATTTTATTTATGTCTCGTGGGTTTTTATCACCACAGGAACATTAAAACGAGTGGCAAACGCTTCACGTACCCCTGCCATTACGGGCTTGTACCCTGCCGTATTTATTGCCGTTTCGGGCTTGTTAGCAATATTGCTTTGGTTTGCCACTGTCGTCATCTTTACTGCTTTTCAATTAGCATGGTTAGGCTGGGTACTTGGCTCTATTTTATGTATCGCGGTGATTATTTTCAGCAAAATGTGGGGAGATCGTATTAACGTTTTTTGGTTATTGCGTATTTACGCCTTTACCTCGCGCTGGGCTTCAGGGGAAATAAAAGAACTGGATGATCGCATTACTGTATTTGCCGAACATATTTGTGTCGTATTAAAAAGTCATACACAAGATGAGGTGATTTTGATCGGTCATAGCGTAGGAAGTATGCTAACGGTCGCTATCGCGGCACGAGTGGCAGAGATGCTTGATAAAGAACAAGTAAAACAGCCCTTAAATATGATTACACTAGGCGAATGTATCCCATTACTCAGCCTATTACCTAAAGCGGTCTCAATTAGAAACGATTTATCTCATCTGTCCTGTAGCAATAAAATACAGTGGGTAGATTATACATCACCAGCAGATGGCGCTTGTTTCCCTTTGGTTGACCCCGTTAAAGTGAGCTTATCAAAAGCGTCGTATTGTCATAGTCCCACGCTATTATCGGCACGTTTCCATAAGCTGTTTAAGGCGGGTTATTATCAAAAAATTAGAAAGAATTTCTATCAGATGCATTTTTTATATTTAATGTCGAACGACCATTTAGGTCAATACGATTACTTCGCAATGACGGCAGGTAAACAGTCATTAAAAGCACGTATTGCCCAGCAATATCAAAAGGAGATTTGATATGTCCTGTCCTATACATCCTAAGCCATTAAAAAATAAAGCGTCTTTACTCTTTACCTTTTTTATCAAAAGGAATTCTTGGTTAAATGGTTTATTTGAACGTAGCTACTCAATGAAAACAGGCAAGGTAAATCTTCCTGGACTTGAAATAGTCGTTGCCAATGAACTGCCACTGGTCAAAAACATTATGGTTGATGACGTGGCTAAATATCCTAAAAATCATTTGTTGCATGAGCTATTAGAGCCACTATTAGGTGATAGCATTTTCACAACCAATGGCTGCACATGGCGTAAACAACGTGACCTGCTTAACCCTGCCTTTGCTCACGCGAGAGTCAGTAAAGTATTTGCTTTAATGAAGCAATCAACCGATGACATGCTAAAGCGTTTAGATAAAGTAGAAGAGAATAGTCGCTTTGATATGGATGCCGAGATGACATTCGTTACTGCGGACATAATTTTTAGAACAATTATGACCGCCAAACTAGATGCTGACTCAGCACAAAAGATCACCGCTGCTTTTACCCGCTTCCAAAATCAGTCATTAAAAATCTCCATGTTGAGAATGTTTAAAATACCACTGATATTTAGCTATAAAGAACGTCAACGCCAACAAGCCGCCGCAGAAATTAGAGGCGCATTAGAAAAGGTTATTCGACCACGTTATGATGCCGTAACCCGTGGCGAAGAAACGGAAAGTGTCGATATTCTCTCCTCTCTGCTATTAACAAGAGACCCAGACACAAACGAACGTTTCTCCTTTAAAGAAATTGTCGATCAAGTCTCCATGCTATTTTTAGCAGGACACGAAACCTCTGCTAGTGCCTTGTCATGGGCGTTTTATCTTATCTCCGAGTACCCAGAAATCCAGCAAGAAGCCTACAAAGAAATTCAAACCGTTATTGGTGATAGAGAAATAGAAGCCAAAGATATAAAAAAACTAAGCCTAATAACCGCAATCTTTAGAGAAACACTACGTTTATATCCACCCGTTGGTTTTATGATGCGCGAAGCCGCAGAAGAAGTCACACTACGCGATAAAATCGTCAAAATAGGTAAATCTGTCGTTGTCTCACCTTGGCTAATCCATCGCAATAAAGACAACTGGGACAGACCGCACAATTTTGAGCCAAAACGCTTTTTAGAAGAACAAAAAACACCCTTAAAATCAAAATATCTACCCTTTGGTATGGGGCAACGGGTTTGTATAGGCGCATCTTTTGCGATGCAAGAAGCAGTGTTAATTATAGCCACTATATTACAACGCTATCGTGTAGAAGCAATCAAAGGCTTTGAACCACAACCTGTTGGCAGACTAACCATTCGTTCAGAAAATGGTATTGATGTGAAATTATTTAAGCGAAAGAAGTAATCCCCTCCTTAACCTATAGTCTTTCATATATTAAATTTCCATACCCGCACCCTTCGACTCCGCTCAGGGAACTAGCTCCCTGCGCGGAGTCGAAGGGTGCGGATAGTTTACTATTATTTAGCCTGTCCTCATGTAGCTGGGAAATGTAATAAAAAAGTACTTTCAACGCAGGGTATTGGATAAAATAAAGTACAAGCTGAATAGCTACCTCTCAAACTACATTTCAATATCTTGCTATATCCCGAATTGGATGTTGCTCATTAATCTGTTCTCAGACACAATATGGCGCTTATTTCTCTTGATACTCACCATTATCCCCCTATCAACTATGAGATAGATAGTTATTAAGGTAGTAACACTAAATAATTGAGGTTTTATCGAAGGACATAAGCCCCTTTAGTAGTCTGAAACATTAATAATATGTTACCACCTACTGATGCTATTACCCATGAAGTTACGGGCATTAGGTTATTACCAATAAATTATTATGACTTCCGTAAATATATGTTGCGATGGTTATAAATCATATAATTGCATACAACAAACTCTTTGAAGGAGATTTCTCACATGTCAGATCGTAGCCAACTAGCTAACGCTATTCGTGCCCTCACTATGGACGCAGTTCAAATCCCAAATTCAGGTCATCCTGGAGCCCCAATGGGAATGGCGGATATTGCTGAAGTTCTATATAACGATTTTATGAAGCATAACCCGACTAACCCAAAATGGGCTGATCGTGACCGTTTCATTATGTCGAATGGGCATGGTTCAATGCTTCCTTATTCTGTATTGCACCTCACAGGTTATGATCTATCCATTGATGATCTTAAAAGCTTTCGTAAATTGCATTCTAAAACACCAGGGCATCCTGAGTATGGTTATGCACCAGGTATTGAAACAACGACTGGCCCACTAGGACAAGGTATTACTAACGCAGTTGGTTTTGCTCTCGCTGAAAAGGTTATGGCGGCTCAGTTCAATGAAGACGGACACGAAATCGTAGACCATAAAACCTATGTATTTTTAGGTGATGGTTGTTTAATGGAAGGTATATCACAAGAAGCCATCTCTCTTGCAGGTTCTTTTGGTCTTAGCAAATTGATCTGTTTCTATGATGATAACAATATCTCTATCGACGGTAACGTTGATGGTTGGTTTGCGGACGATACGCCTATGCGTTTTGAAGCTTCTAATTGGCATGTACAGTCAATCGACGGACATGATCCTGATGCCATCAAAGCAGCAACAGAAGCTGCAATCGCATCGGATAAGCCTTCACTAATTTGTTGTAAAACCATTATTGGTAAAGGTATCGGTACGGCTGGTGAGAAGAAAGAAGGTGGACACAACATTCACGGTGAAGCACTAGGTGAAGCGGCACTTGCCGATGCACGTAAAAATATGGGCTGGGATTACGCACCTTTTGAAATTCCTGATGAGATTTACGCAGCTTGGGACGCGAAAGAAAAAGGAAAAGCAGCAGAAGCAGCATGGGACGAGAAGTTCGCAGCTTATGCAGAAGCTTTCCCAGAAAAAGCAGCAGAATTTACCCGTCGTATGAACGGTGATCTTCCTGATAACTTTGAAGAAGAAGCACAAAAAGTTATCGCTGCAACCAACGAAGCTGCAGAATCTCCCGCAACACGTGTTGCTTCTAAAGGCGCTCTAAACGGTTTTGCACCACTACTTCCTGAATTCTTAGGTGGTTCGGCTGACCTTTCTCCATCAAACAATACCTTCAACGATAAGTCTGTGCGTATTAACGATGACCACGGTTCTGCGGCAATGAATTTTGCAGGCAACTACATTTCTTACGGTGTACGTGAGTTTGGTATGTCAGCGATCATGAACGGCGTAACACTTCACGGTGGTTTAATGCCTTACGGTGCTACTTTCCTTATGTTCTCTGAGTACGCACGTAACGCATTGCGTATGGCAGCGTTAATGAAGATTCGTACTATCTTCGTTTACACGCATGATTCAATCGGTTTAGGTGAAGATGGCCCAACACATCAGTGTGTTGAGCAAATCCCTACACTACGTATGATTCCTAATATGGCAGTGTGGAGACCTTGTGACACCGTTGAAACTGTTGTTGCATGGAAAGATGCAATCGAAAATGATAAGCGTCCTTCAACATTGATCTTCTCACGTCAAAACCTACCTTTCCAAACACGTGACGAAGCGACTATCGCTAACGTTGCTAAAGGTGGTTACATCCTTAAAGATACAGACGGCACACCAGATGTTATCGTGATAGCAACAGGTTCTGAAGTCCATCTTGCAATGGAAGCGGCTGAAGCTTCAGACAAAAAAGTACGTGTTGTTTCCATGCCTTCGGTTGAAGTATTTGAAGCACAAGACGATGACTATAAAGAGTCTGTTCTTCCTGCTGCGGTTACAGCGCGTGTTGCAGTTGAAGCTGCCATTATGGATGGCTGGTGGAAATATGTTGGCATGAACGGAAAAGTGATTGGAATGACAACTTTCGGTGAGTCTGCACCTGCACCTGAGTTATTTGAATACTTCGGTATTACAACAGACGCAGTAAGCAAAGCAATTAACGAAGTAGCATAATCCAAGAAAAGCCTCTCACTTATGAGAGGCTTTTCTGCTACTAAAATAAATATAAATAAGGCTCATACAAGTATTAACGCTATGAGCTCAGGAAGGTCTTGTTTTAACAACATCAGCATCCTTCCTTAGGACTTAGGATTGAATAATGTACGGAACTTGATACAGAATTTTTGTTTCAGATTGGATGATCTCAATCGGCGCATAGTTACTCTACGCAACGATTGAGAACATTCAATCTGGGATAAAAAGGCACGTTAAGTTTCGTAGATTATTTAATTCTGAATCCTTATTGGGGCTATCCATATTTTATTTATTGAGATTTAGGGTTAATTTTAAAAATTATTTTTTATCTATTTTCAGGAGAAAATTATGACAGTAAAAGTCGGTATTAATGGATTTGGTCGTATTGGCCGTATGGCATTTCGTGCAATTCACGCATCTTTCCCTAACCTAGAAGTTGTCGGCATCAACGACCTTCTTGAAAATGACTACCTTGCTTATATGCTTAAGTATGACACGGCTCAAGGTCGTTTCGCAGGTACGGTTGAGGTAGACGGTGATAATTTTATTATAGACGGTGAGAAAAAAATTCGCCTAACGGCTGAACGTGACCCTGCTGATTTAGCATGGGGCGACATCGACGTTGATCTTGTAATTGATTGTACTGGTTTCTTCCTAACACAAGAAAGCTGTCAAGCACACATCGACGCAGGCGCAAAGAAAGTTGTTCAATCTGCACCATCTAAAGATGGCGGTCCTATGTTCGTTTATGGTGTTAACCATGACAAATATGATGGCGAAGCGATCGTTTCTGCTGCTTCTTGTACTACTAACTGCCTAGCGCCAATGGCTAAAGTTATCAATGACAAGTGGGGCATTAAGCGTGGTCTTATGACAACTGTGCATGCCTCTACAGCATCACAAAAGACCGTTGATGGTCCTTCTATGAAAGATTGGCGCGGTGGACGTTCTGTATTCGAGAACATCATCCCATCTTCAACAGGTGCTGCTAAAGCGGTAGGTGTTGTACTTCCTGAGCTAAACGGCAAACTAACAGGTATGGCTTTCCGCATCCCTTCTGTTGACGTTTCTGTAGTTGACTTAACTATTGAGCTAGAAAAAGGCGCAAGCTACGAAGAAATCTGTGCAGAAATGAAAGCAGCTTCTGAGTCTGGCGACATGAGCAAGACACTTTCATACACAGACGAGAAAGTAGTTTCTTCTGACTTCCGTGGTGTTGGCTTCTCATCAATCTTTGATGCAGGCGCGGGTATCTCACTTGACGATACATTCGTTAAAGTGGTTTCTTGGTATGACAACGAGTACGGTTACACCTGTAACATGCTACGTTTAGTTGAGCACGTAAGCGCTTAATTAACACCTGTGGGGACAAGGCATGCCTTGTCCCTACCTATAATTATTCCAACAAAAATACTTTAATTGAATGTTGCTCTGGCAATCTTGACTTAAATTATTTTTTACAACATTAAAAAAAGGGGTTTCACCATGTCCGTAATTAAGATGACCGATCTCGACCTTGCTGGAAAGCGTGTTCTTATTCGTCAAGACCTTAACGTGCCTATAAAAGATGGCAAAGTAACCTCTGACAAGCGTATCCGCGCCTCTATGCCGTCTATTGAAACGTTAGTCGCAGCAGGCGCACAAGTGATGATTATGTCTCACTTAGGTCGTCCTACAGAAGGGTCTCCAGAAGATCAATTCTCACTCGCTCCAGTAGCTGCTCATCTAGGTGGCTTACTTGGCAAAGACGTTGCCTTAGTCACTGACTATCTTGATAACTCTCCAGAGCTTTCCAATGGCGATGTTGTACTACTAGAAAATGTACGTTTCAACAAAGGCGAGAAAGCCAACGACGAAGCACTTTCAAAGCAATATGCCGCACTTTGTGATGTATACGTGATGGATGCATTCGGAACAGCCCATCGCGCGCAAGCTTCTACACATGGCGCAGGTCAATTTGCACCTACTGCAGCCGCAGGCCCACTACTTGCAGGTGAGCTAGAAGCACTTGGCAAAGCAATGGATAACCCAGCACGTCCATTCGTTGCATTAGTTGGTGGTTCTAAAGTTTCGACTAAATTAACCGTTCTTGAGTCGCTTTCAAAAGTTGTTGACCAGCTTATCGTTGGTGGTGGTATTGCTAATACATTTATCGCAGCAGAAGGTCATAATGTTGGTAAATCTCTTTACGAAGAAGATTTAGTTGAAACAGCTAAAGAGCTAAAAGCAGCGGCACAAAAGAATGGTGGTGATATTCCTGTTCCTGTTGATGTTGTTTGTGGCAAAGAATTTTCTGAGAGCGCAGAAGCAACTACAAAGGATGTTACAGAGGTTGCAGATGACGACATGATCTTTGATATTGGTCCTAAGTCCGTTGCAGAGCTGTGTGAAGTCATCAAAAAAGCGGGAACAATTGTATGGAATGGTCCTGTTGGCGTATTTGAATTTGACCAGTTTGGCGCAGGTACAAAAGAAATTTCAATGGCGATTGCAGAATCTGATGGATTCTCAGTAGCAGGCGGTGGTGATACCTTAGCGGCAGTTGACAAGTATGATATTGCAGACAAAGTATCATACATCTCTACAGGTGGAGGTTCATTCCTTGAGTTCTTAGAAGGAAAAAAACTCCCTGTTGTAGCAATGCTTGAAGAACGCGCTAAAGGATAATCCTAAATCCATGAGATTAATGCGAACATGAGGAGAAATCTCACGGATTCAAGATAATATACACTTTAGTCATAAAATCGTTGTCATTCTGAACTATACTCTGCGGTTTTATCTGGAAGGGATATTCTCAAATATCCCTTCCCATAACAATAAAAGGACAAAGTCTTCCTATGAGAAGAACAAAAATAGTAGCGACACTTGGCCCTGCAACCAGCACACAGGAGTCCATTGACGCAATCGTCGAAGCTGGTGTGAATGTAGTTCGACTAAATTTCTCACATGGCTCCCCAGAAGAGCATAAAGCACGCGCTGAGATGGTTCGTATTGCCTCAAAAAATGCCAACAGATCCGTTGCAATTCTCGGTGATTTACAAGGACCAAAAATTCGTATAGATCGTTTTAAAGACGGCAAAATAGAACTTAAAACAGGCGATAAATTTATTCTAAACGCTGCATTAGACCCAAATGCAGGCGACCAACATCAAGTTGGTTTAACCTACAAACGATTACCAAAAGACGTTAACGTCGATGACGAGCTATGGCTTGATGATGGTCGTTTAGTCTTGAAAGTCACCTGTATTGATGGCGAAAAAATCCATACAATCGCCCTCAATTCTTGGGAGTTATCAGACAACAAAGGTATCAACCGTCGCGGCGGTGGTTTATCGGCAGACGCCTTAACTGAAAAAGATATAGCAGATATACAAACGGCTGCTGATATTGGCGTCGATTTTTTAGCCGTTTCCTTCCCGCGTAATGGCGATGATTTACGTCTGGCGAGAAAACTAATGGAAGAAGCAGGCGGTAAAGCCGCTATTGTTGCTAAAGTAGAACGTGCAGAATCCATTATTCAACCTGTATTAGATGACTTGATTAAAGCATCTGATGTAATTATGGTCGCTCGTGGTGATTTAGGCGTAGAAATTGGCGATGCCAACCTCCCTGAAGTCCAAAAAATGCTTATCAAACGCTCTAGAGAGCTTGATAGAGCCGTTATCACTGCAACGCAGATGATGGAGAGCATGATAACGAATAATATCCCCACACGCGCAGAAGTGTTTGATGTTGCCAATGCGGTCATGGATGGCACCGATGCGGTCATGCTTTCGGGTGAAACAGCTACAGGACACAACCCTGCACTGGTTATCGAAGCAATGGGGAATATATGTATAGAAGCCGAACACACGACGGCGGTATCAAAATCATCTCACCGTGTAGGGGAATGTTTTGAACGTACCGACGAAGCGATTGCAATGGCATCAATGTACCTTGCTAACCAAATGGACATAAAAGCGGTTGCCTCATTAACAGAATCAGGTGCAACGGCTCGCTGGATGTCTCGTATTAGCTCTGGTAAACCTATCTATGCCCTCACAACGCATAAATCAACCTGCCGTCGTGTCAGCATTTATCGTGGTGTTTACCCCATTTATGTCGATGAGCCTTTAACCAGCCCTAAAGCAGCTAACCGTATTGTCATCGAGCAAATGCTAGACCGTGGTCAAGTTAAAGATGGCGACTTAGTGATTGTTACTAAAGGGGATTTAGTCGGTATTGATGGTGGCTCTAATATGTTAAAAATCATCAAAGTTGGAGATCATTTACATGAACCTCAAACTAAGCCTAACGAGACAGATTAATGTTGCGTAAGTGTAAGTACAAGCGCTAAACCCATACAGACATTAGAAGTTTTTACATTTCCAATAATTTCGTTGTAGTATAAATAAACAATATTTAATATATTTACTGTATTTAATTTGTAACCTTTCTTACCTCCTGAAGTTTGTCAATTCAGAGGTAGGTCAACAGTTACTTTAATTTTTTTAATATTTCAGGAGAACCCCATGGCTCTTATATCAATGCGTCAACTGCTAGATCATGCAGCAGAAAATAATTATGGTCTACCCGCTTTTAATGTAAACAATATGGAGCAGGTTCACGCCATCATGCAAGCTGCTGATGAATGTGACTCTCCCGTTATCATGCAGGGTTCTGCTGGCGCACGTGGTTATGCAGGCGAGCCTTTCTTGCGTCACCTAATCACTGCGGCTACCGAAATGTATCCTCATATCCCTGTTGTAATGCATCAAGACCACGGTTCAGAGCCAGCAGTCTGTTTACGTTCTATCCAATCTGGTTTCACATCAGTAATGATGGACGGATCACTAGAAGCCGATTGTAAAACTCCTTCATCGTTTGACTACAATGTAGCCGTCACAAAAGAAGTGGTTAAAATGGCACATGCTGGTGGTGTATCAGTAGAAGGTGAATTAGGTTGCTTAGGCTCACTCGAAACAGGTGAAATGGGCGAAGAAGACGGACACGGTGCAGAAGGAAAATTAGACCTAGACATGCTACTAACCTCAGTAGAAGAAGCGGCTGATTTTGTTAAAGCAACCAATGTTGATGCACTTGCTATCGCAATCGGTACATCTCACGGCGCTTATAAATTTACACAAGAGCCTACAGGTGAAATTTTGCGTATTGACCGTATTGCAGAAATTCATGCACGTCTTCCTAATACCCACCTTGTTATGCACGGTTCTTCATCAGTACCTCAAGAATGGTTAAAAATCATCAATAACTACGGTGGCGATATGGGACAAACCTACGGTGTACCTGTTGAAGAAATCGTTGAAGGTCTTAAGAGTGGTGTAACTAAAGTAAATATCGACACTGACTTACGCATGGCCTCTACAGGATCTGTTCGTAAACACCTACAAGAAAACCCTTCAAACTTCGACCCTCGCAAGTTCTTAAAAGAAGCAACAAATGCGATGAAAGATATTTGTAAAGCACGTTACGAAGCATTTAATGCAGCGGGCAATGCAAGTAAAATCGGCAAAATCTACTCTCTTGATGAAATGTCACAGAGATATGCATCAGGCGAGCTAGATCAAAAAATCTCTTAAATTGTAAGATTTAAGTCATTAAAAAGGGGGTGCTAATAGCATCCCCTTTTTGTGTATAATTGCTTATAAAAAAAGTACTATTACATTTCCCAGCCACATGAAGACTGGCTAAACAATAGTAAACTATCCGCACCCTAAGCGGACTTGGTTTATCTTGAGCGAAGTCGAAAGGAAGGGAATGGAAATTTAATATATGAAAGACTATAAGTGGGAAATGTAATAAACTAGCTCATGGATTAAAATTACTCCAAAACAAATTCTATAATCCAATATCACAGGGAACACTATGCCTTTCAATACGGAACTAACTGACGAACTCAACCTACTTTTACAATTCAATTTAAAGAATGAACAAGATGGTATAAAAATTCATAACGACGCAAACCCTGCCCTTATCGCCGCAGCAAAACGTCTACATGAAAAAGATTTAACCTCACAAAGTGATGGTGGCTACCTAACAGACCTTGGGCGCAAAGCTGCTGAACATGCTCAAGACTTATCTATTATTTTAAAATAATTCAGACACAAAAGTATTGGGTATTTACTC
>QOAQ01000059.1 GCA_003972955.1 Aquificaceae bacterium | reverse complement strand
CAACCTCATCGGCATTCCGATTGCCGCAGGTTTGCTATACCCCTTCTTTGGTATTTTACTCAGCCCGATTATTGCCGCTGCGGCGATGAGTATGAGCTCGGTTACGGTGGTGAGTAATGCCTTGCGATTGAGTAAGGCGGAGATTTAGGAACTAGAAGGGCTGTTTAGGAGTAGTGGTATCAATCTGTGATTTTGTGCTTTATCACCGTAGCCTTCGACAAGCTCAGGGAACTAGCTCCCTGAGCTTGTCGAAGATTGATACCCCTACCATTTTAGGTTAAGAGACTAAAATCTCTTAACCACAACACAATAGGGGAAAACAATGAATAGACGACAATTTTTAGCCAGTTCCATTATGACCGCACTGGGGCTATCATCTTGCGGCGGAGGTGGTGGCAGTGTCACCCAATCAACGAATACAGGCAATGGAGGCAATACAGGAGGTGGTAGCTCCACAGGAAATACAAATACTGGGTTTGAAAATCCACTCCTGATTCCAGAGGAGCTAATAGGCAAGGAGATAAATGGTCGCATCCATTACAATTTAAGCTTGCAAAAAGGTGTGAGTAACTTCCTTAGCAGTGCTAATACGCCTACATGGGGCATTAATGGCAACTACCTTGGTCCTACTTTACGCCTTAAAAATGGCTCAAAAGTAGATATTAATTACCATAATAATCTCGATGAAGACACCACCATACACGGTCATGGTATGCACTTGCCTGCAAAAATGGATGGTGCGGCACATCAAGTCATTAAATCGGGAAAATCATGGACTAGCGCCTACACCGTCAAACAACATGCTTGCACTAACTGGTATCATCCTCATCTGATGGATGGAAAAAACAGCGCAACACGTGATGAATGGTTTAGCAGGCTTAATCATTATTGATGATAATGACAGTGAATCGTTAGATTTACCCAAACGCTATGGTATTGACGATATTCCTTTAATTATCCAAGACCGTGCCTTTAATAGCGATGGTTCATTTAACTACAACCCCTCAAATATGGATATTATGAGAGGCTGGAAAGGTGATACTTTTATGGTCAATGGTGTGATTAAACCGCATATAGACCTTGAGGCAAAACAAGTACGTTTTAGGATACTTAATGGCTCTAATTCACGTATCTATACCTTTGCTTTTAAATCAGGAAAAGTATTTAAACAAATAGCCACCGATAACGCTTTGTTAGAAGCGCCCATTGCCTTAACAGAATTAAAGCTTAGCCCCGCAGAACGTGCTGAAATAGTCGTGGATTTCTCCAATGACTCTGGCAAAGAAGAGATTTTTATTGATAAAAGTAGTGGTAAAGACCTCTTTAAAGCCAATATCAATAAAACCGCAAGCAACACCACAACACTCCCTAATAAACTCATTACCTTAGATAAATTAACCCCTGCCGATGCCGTTAATACACGCTCGTTTGACCTTGGTGGCGGAATGGGTGGAGGTATGTCTGGAGGCCCTAGCCGCATGCTCACCATTAATGGAAAATCAATGGATATGTCTGTTATCAATGAAACTGTCCCACTCAATGCGATTGAAATCTGGGAAGTGAGAAACAATATGGGAATGAATCATAACTTCCATATTCATGCCACACATTTTCAGTTATTAGAACGTAACGGTAGTAGTAGCAAGGTAGCAGAAAATGAAAAAGGCTTTAAAGATACCGTCTTAATTCCCCCGAATGAATCCGTTAAGCTCATCATAAAAATGACCGATTATGCAGATGCTAGCAGTCCGTATATGTACCATTGTCATATTTTAGAACATGAAGACGCAGGGATGATGGGGCAATTTGTGGTGATTTAGAGACTGTGTAAACATACCCCTCTTCAATAAGCTCAGAGAGCTAGTCGAAGAGTGCAAGTAATCATAATTAATACTAAGTCCTAACTATTCTCAAGCGTCTGAATATCACAAACAGGCAAATCGGGAGTGTCCACAATAGGAGATATTTCCTGAGAATTAGCAGAGACAACAATAACGGATGCAGACGCTACTAAAATCAGTCCATAAAAAAGATTTTTTAATACTTGTAGTGTTTTTAAATTTTTCATAATTTAATCCTTTCACATTTAGTCCAAACAGACTTAACGAATAATTTGTTAATATGCTATTAATATTAGCATATAATGATATACCAATAAACATGTAATTATACTTTTTTACCACACACTCACTAGAGAGAAACCATGAAAAAACATATAAAATTACTCACCATTTCAAGCGTATTAGCACTAACAACATGGGGCGCAGTAAGCTTTGCTCATTCCGAACACTTTACAAAAAACACCCGTTCCGCAGAGCAATCTTACGACTTTCGTACTTCAACCATGTCGATCTACAAATGGTATCTCAGCCCAATGGGTGCAATGGTCAAAGGAAAAACAGAATTCAATGCCAAAGCCTTTGCTCAATACGCAGCAGGGCTAGAAGCTATTGCGACTATTAATTTACTTGAAGGGTTTCCAAAAGAATCAGGAGAAGATCATGTCGATGACAGTGATGCCAAAGAAAAGATATGGAGCCATTGGGAAGACTTTGAAACAAAATATAAAAATCTTCAACAGGAAGCTAAAAAACTCGTAGCAACCACTAAAACAGGCAAAGAAGCTGATATAAAAGCTCAGTTTAAGAAAACAGCAGGGGCTTGTGCTGCTTGTCATAAAGAATATAAAACGAAATAAACTCGTACACAATTAATGCTCTCCTCCCCTTTTTCACAAAAGGGGAAACTACAAAACAAAAGCTTGCCTCATATTCCATTCCCATTTCATCGTTTCTTCTCTAAAAACACCCCACAACAAAAAAATAAGCTATAGACATTCACTTAAATAATTACCCTTCGACTCCGCTCAGGGGGCGAGCCCCCTGAGCGGAGTCGAAGGGTATGGAAATTTAATATATGAAAGACTATATATAGAGAGAGGGAGTAAATATTATTTCTTATGAGCCTTTGTTTATATTTTATACGCTAAGTCACATAACGGAAGAACTCCATTATTTTCAACAAATATAAAAAAGGTTAATACAATGCCAACAAATACCCCACATGATGATTTAAGTAGCTGGAATGGAAAAACAGACGAAGACGTACTAAAAACTAATCCCTTAAAGTTTCAAGGTGAGCCTACTTTTGAGGGTATCCACCGTATCACCACCGAGGCTTTAAACGACATCTACGACAATATTACAACACACAATGAATTTGGTTCAACGAATGTAACGTTAGCTAATGGTCAAATAATAAACGTAAAAGATATGATGTATGACTTGGGTGATGGCAAAGTGGGGATGCATATTATTCCCGTTAATGACAATGCTAATGTGCTGGATAATACAGGAGAACCATTGGCAGGTTATCAACTCATGGATGATTTTTTACGCGAAAAAATGAGATTGAATAGTGATGATCCTATTTATGCTTTAGTTGCTTACATCCACCCTGAGCTTCACTCAGGAGAGCTTACTTCTTTAGCAGAGGATATGCTGAAAACGGAAATGGGTAATACGCATTTGGGGGCATATTTTGGTAAAGGTGTCACCTCAAATTCCCCTGAGGAGTATCATAATCGACAATGGAGCGTGGAGGGTTATCCCGCTAATGTACAAATTCTTTCCTTACAAGATGTTCCACAAGCGACTTTAAATAAAAATGCACGTTTAGTCGATGCTGTGCTTAATAATGGTGTGGTATTTCCTGGAGATTATAAGAATGATAAATTCCGTACTATCGACCTCAATACTTTGTTGTTCTTCTATAAAGAGTGGCTGTTAAAATCACCTGAAAATAATAATGTACTGCGTGAAGATGAGTCGTGGGGAACTTACTGTGCCGAGCATAAAACGATTGTTGCAAATGTCATGCTTAATCTACCGCATAATGAAGAATCTTTTAAAGAAGTATTTGCTGATGATGCTGATGCGCTTTGGGCTGCCTTTAAAAAAGATTTTAAACGTCATACAGGTAGGTCATTCAAGTCTAGCGATGAGACTTATTTTGAGCCATTGTGGAAAAAAGAAGGTCTTTCTGCCACAGAATTGCCTAATGTAAGAAATTGCATCCGTGCGTGGAAAAATATCCAAGAATATAATGCGTATGACCAAGCAAGACATGCAGGGTCACTGGATAGTTACACGGGCTTCACACCTTTAACTCCCGGCGCGGGAATGGCATGGGCACCAGAAACCACCGCCGATTTAGTTAAAAACTTTGCTGATGCCTACACCTCACTACGTAATGTCGGTGGCGCAATGTGTGCGGCAACTGTCGCAGGGTTTATGCCTCAAGTGTCTGACCGTATGGGGATAACCCCTGATGATTATTTCAAACTTGGCATACCTGTGATGGTTAAAACCATGCTTGCCGATGCCAAAATGAATGCGGTGAGTGATATAAATTGGTTACAAACAAAAACGGCTACTTTGTATATTGCAATGGGAGGCAAAGCTGAGGACATTGCTTCAGGAAATTTTGATCCTAAAATAAAAGGCTTGCTTGATGCGGTCATGTCACCTGTTGAACAAGCTTTACCACAAATAATCACAGAAACACCGCTTAATATCGATCAAGCAGAGCGTTGGTTGGATAGCGCGATTGAAGTTGATTTAAAAATGGCAAGAAAACGAGCAGTAAGCGCCCCTGATAAAACCCAGTTTTACTCTCCCCCTGCTGTTACGCACCGTATTGCGCTTGGTATTCATAAAGCGAGTCAATATATCAATATTCGTACCGTTGCAACCGCCGTACACTCCGAAGAAGTGACCACGCAAGTGGGAGAAGTTGGTTACACTGAGCATGTTGTCGTTAGGGGCGATACACTGTTTGGCTTATCACGGTATTATTATGGCAATGCTAGTGGCTGGGATCGAATATACCAAGCGAATCAAGACATACTTTCAAGCCCTAATGCACTTGAGATTGGGCAGGTGTTGCGTATTCCGCAGGTGTAATTTTTGGAAAAAATATAGCATATACCTCCCTATAAAAAATATTATTCCTGAAATATCAGATTTTATCATCAATTATTACTAAGGTTATTATAGGGTAACGCTGTGAAGACTAGTCTTCACTCCAAGAACTTAAAAATAAAATATAGACATTCATTTAAATAATTTCCCTTCACTTCGCCTGTACTGAGCGGAGTCGCCTGTACTGAGCAGAGTCGAAGTGAAGTGAAGTGAAATTTAATATATGAAAAACTATAGCTAATAAGTTCTGAGTAATACCTCTCACATAATAAACAAGTAGCGAGAGAGATAAATTATGTCAGTATATCAATTATCAAATGTCCAAACCAAGTATCCCCATGCCGCTAATCCTCCTGTTTTAGATAAGGTTGTTTTTACAATCGATCATATCCACGCAGGGAGTCATCATGTATGCAGTACTTACGAGGTGGTTAAATATCTCGTCGATCACGGGATTTCTGTAACGGTTTTCATCCAATGCACAAACCCTAGTAATAACTATGCGTTTGACCGTAATAATGCACAGTTGATTTACGATCTTGATCGTCAGCGCGTTACGCTTGGTGTACACCCCAAACCTGCAGGAACGAGTCAGCAAGAGCAAACCAGACAACTCAATATTATTAATGGCATTATTAAAGATGTGACAGGAAGAAAATCAACAATCCTGTCTTATCACGGACAAAGAGCTGGGCCTGAACCTGGCATACGCTTTGCGGGTATCAAATATGCACGCGGTATTATCAATTACTGGGCGGTGGGAACGGACAACCCCTTAAATACGCCTGTTATTCCATTAAATTCTGTCGCTAGAGCTTTTGAAGAGGTTCATACGCGGAGTGAGGCGGGACTTTCATCAACTATTTTTGTACATTCTCAAGAACTCACCAATGGCTCGACTAAAAAAAGAGTGTTTGATAGCTTTGTAAAAGAGGTTATGCAACGCAGACTACAAGCTGTGCCTTATTTACAGGCGATGCAACAAGACTTCCATAGAGGCAACTCAGGCGGATCACCACATCATGGCGGTTCTAGCTCGTCAGGGTCAAGTGGTTCATCATCTGGCTCTGCGAGTAATGCGGCAACAGGGGTTTTACGCCTATCAGCATTAACAAAAGTAGGTCAACGCCCTATTCGTGCTAACTTCTCTATCAAACATCTCGGTGGCGGAGGAATATATCGAGCGAATAATGTTAAAACAGAGCAATTTAAACTGCCTGTTGGTAAGTATAAGGTAACCGCTAAAGTTGGTAGAGCCAGTGTCAGCGAAAATATAACGCTAACAGCCGCTCATGGTATTCATCATATCTTTAGAATACCTGTTTAAAGCAATGCCTTCGCCATTTTAAATGGGCTTAGTAGAATCAAGCCCTTATAGAATATCTCTGTTAGACTTTTCATGTAAAAAATTGGCGAAGGTATTGCAAAGAACTTCTGATTAATTGATTAGAATTAAGGATTTCCATTCCTTAGTCTTTATCAGTTCCTTCTACCTTTGGCTTAGCTACTTTCTTAGGTGCTACCGACTTTTCCTTAACATCCTTTGTAACATTTTCTGTTTCAGGCTTCTCAGCAACTTTTACCTTAGTCTTCGTTGTCGTTTTCTTTACCGCCTTCACCGTAGCAGGTTTGTCTACTGTTGCGTTAACATCATCCTTTGCTATTTTTTTACTCGCACTTGCTGATGTTTTGGCTACCTTCTTTGTTGATGACTTGCCTGTATCTTTGACTTCAGGTTTTTTAACTACTTTCTTCACTGTTGTAGACTTTTTCCGAGTTGCTGTTGCCTTTTCTGTGTTCGGTTTTACTTCATCGGTAGTTTTTTTACTTGGAGCAACTTTATTCCTTCTCGTTGTTGTCGTAGTCGTCGCTTTTTTTGCAGGAGGTTTCTTTACGGGTGCTTTCTTTTTTACCGTAGCAGGTTTTATTTTGGCTTCTGTTTCAACACTTTTTCTCTCTACTGCAGAAGACTTTTTAGCCGCTGCTGTTACTTTCTTAGCGGTAGGCTTTCTCCTTGTCGTTGTCGTTGTCGTCGTCGTCTTCTTTGCTTCTACTTTCTCTTCTGATGGCTTCGGCTTACTCACAGGCTTCGCTTTAGTTGTCGCCTCTTTTTCTACCGTCTTTGTATCCGTCTTTTTCTCTACGACTTTACTCTCTACTACCTTTGTTTTAACCTTCTTTGTCTCTGTTTTTTGCTCTGCTTTCTTCTCTGGCGACTTCGATTTACTCACAGTTTTTGCTTTAGCCATGGTCTTTTTTTCTACAACCTTTGCTTCAGCTTTTTTATTTTCGACTACTTTTTTCTCAGCTTTTTCAACAGGCTTTTTAACTTCACTTGTAACCTTGGCAGACTTTGTTGTCGGAATTTTTATCTCTACGACATCTCCCGTTACTACTGGAGGCTTTCTACGACGAGTTGTAGCTACTTTTTTTGTCGTATTCGTTGCTGTAGCAGGAATTTTATCATTCGTCTGTGGTGCTTTCGATTTAGAACGCTTAACCTCGGATGCCTTAGCTACAGAGTCAGTTTTCTTTGCCTTGGATTTTTTATCCGATGATGACTTAACTTTTGGCACATTTTTTGTTTTAGAGGCTGAAGGAATAAATATCTCAAGCGGTGCTTGGTCATGATTTTCTACTGTCTCAATATGTGATTTTTTCTGCGCTACAGGGGATTTTCTAGTTTGTTTTTGCTTAGTTTGAGCCGAGTTATCAACTAACTTAACATTTTTCTGTGTAGCTGGTTTAGATGTATTTCGTTTATTCTCAGGCGCTTTATTTGCGCTTGAGTTAGCGGGCTTATTTCCTTGCGTATTATTTTTTACATGATTGGTCTGTTGATTATTTCTTGCCTGTGCGTTTTGTTGACGTTGGTTTTTCTGTTGTTGGTTCTGGTTTTGTGCACGATTATTTTGTTTTGCTTGATGACCATTTTTCTTCTTCGCTACATTATTATTGTTTTGCTGATTGCGAGGTTGTTGACGATTACCATTTTTCTGACGCTGATTATTTTTATTTCGCTGATTATTCTGACGATTATTAGTTCGTCCCTGTGTATTGTTTCTATTACGATTATTTTGCTGTCGTCTATTTTTCGTTTTTTCTTGAGCTGGCTTCTTTTCAGGCTCTTTTTCAACCACCTTTTTACTACCAAACAAGCCACCAAAAATGCGATTCAATAAACTTGGAGTTGGCTTAGTTTCAGCGACTTGAGGAATCGGTGATGGTGTAGCAGGTGTTACTTGCCCCACTATAGCTTGTGCTATCACTTGATTGCCTTCTATCTCCTTTACACTATCTATTTGCTCTGGTGGATGACTAAATTGCTTATAACTCCGTAAATTATCATCAACATCATCTTCTTTAATACGTTTAATTTCATAATGAGGCGTATCCAAATGATGATTGGGTAGTACCGTCAATTTAATATTATGACGCGCCTGAATATCCGCTAATGTTTTACGTTTTTCATTTAATAAGAAAGATGCAACATGCACAGGGGTTTGTGCAATAACTTCATACGTCCCATCTTTCATTGCCTCTTCTTCCATCAAGCGCATGATAGAAAGAGCCAATGACTCAACTCCTCGAATAGAACCTTGACCACTACAGCGAGGACAAACAATCTGGCTTGATTCACCAAGAGAAGGACGCAAACGTTGACGTGACATTTCGAGCAAACCAAAACGTGATATACGCCCTACTTGTACCCGTGCGCGATCAACTTTTAAAGCATCACGCAAACGACGCTCTACTGCGCGTTGATTACGATTAGGTTGCATATCGATATAGTCGATAACCACTAAACCACCCATATCACGCAAACGTAACTGTCTTGCAATCTCGTCCGCAGCTTCTAGATTGGTATTCAGTGCCGTCTCTTCAATATCTGAACCTTTTGTTGCACGAGCAGAGTTAACATCAATAGAAATGAGTGCTTCGGTATGGTCAATCACAATCGCACCACCAGAAGGCAATGTAACCTCACGATGAAATGCTGACTCAATTTGATGTTCTACTTGATAGCGACTAAAGAGAGGAACTGTATCGGTATAATGCTTTAGTTTACGCAAGTTATGCGGCATAACGGCTTTAATAAAGTCATGCGCTTGCTGATAGACACGCTCATTATCAATCAATATTTCGCCGACATCTTTACGGAAATAATCACGTAAGGTACGAATAATGACATTACTTTCTTGATATAAAAGTGTGGGGGCTTTGTGCTGTTCTTTGGCGGCAGTAATCGCCTTCCATAGTGTCAGCAAGTAATCCATATCCCATGTTAATTCTTCTAACTCACGCCCTACACCTGCTGTACGAACGATTGTACCCATTCCTTCTGGAATGTTTAGTTGCTCAAGAATTTTACGTATTTTATGACGGTCTTCACCTTCAATACGTCGCGAAACACCACCAGCGCGTGGGTTGTTTGGCATTAAAACAAGGTATCTTCCTGCCAAACTAATTTGTGTGGTTAATGCCGCGCCTTTATTGCCACGCTCTTCTTTATCAACCTGAACAAGCACTTCCTGCCCTTCTCGCATAACCTCTCGAATCGAGGGGCGACCTGATATTTTTTTACCTCTAGGATCCCAGTATTCGCGTGATATT
This sequence comes from Aquificaceae bacterium, assembly GCA_003972955.1. Taxonomy (GTDB): domain Bacteria; phylum Pseudomonadota; class Gammaproteobacteria; order Thiotrichales; family Thiotrichaceae; genus JAGLBW01. The sequence continues at coordinate 7,372 of QOAQ01000059.1, read as the reverse complement.
TCTTTGAAAGGCAAAAAGCCATGACGATCAGCACCGTAGTTTACAAAAGCTGCTTCTAAGCTTGGCTCTACACGGGTGATAGTACCTTTATAAATATTGGATTTTTTTTGTGCACGGAAAGGATGCTCGATATCAAGGTCGTATAAGTATTGACCATCGACCATTGCAACACGAATTTCTTCTGGCTGAGTTGCATTTATTACTATTCTTTTCATGTGATTAACGTTTCCTGTTAATGTAACAGCTTACGTTGCCAAAGATTAGAATCTTAAGGAAGCTCTGAACAACCTAAGAATGATTTTTCTGGAGCTAAAATTCTCCATTTTTTGCTTAAAAAATTCAGCAATAGCTTGCTATTACTTCACTTTTTGCACAAAAACTGAAAAATTTTATCATCCGGAAAATTTCATTCAGCTTATTCAAAGCTTCCTTAAGAAAACACAGAACCCAATTAATTATCTAAGATAGATAGACCTAGATAATTTAATAATTAATAACATATAAAAATGATATTTTTTTGTAAAACACTTAACTTAGCATCAACTCTGCAAGAAGTTGTGTCAGCCCAATTCTATTCGCTTATGTCACCAACTACTTAATAAAATAGGCTAATAGAAAACCTGTTTAAAACAATACTTACTTGTTTTAAACAACATAAAAACTGCTTCACACCTATGATCATAAATCAATCATAAGTAAATCATTTCAAGTAAAAGACCAAACCATCATTCTTCTAGGAGCTTGTCCAAGAAATATACATGCAAGTAAAATCCTAGAAATTGCTTTTCAAAAATAATACCTACTCATTCGTATTGGGGTGGGGGATTGGCTATTTAAAAACGGCTAAATATACTAATAGATACATAGACGCTGTATTATAATTCTGTTGTTCTATTGGCAAGGAAGCTATTAAGCTTAATAATTAATAACAATTATTAAGCTATTAAGTGTCCTTAATCCGTCTGTTTGTCATTTCGACCAGTACGGACTGTAAAATATAACGCAGTGTTTGAAAAATAAGCCAAACATTACGATTGTTTCAGCAGCTAAATACTCTTTAATTTATTACTAAGCGGTATTGAGCTGTAAATTTACAAATGGCTAAAACCCTTGTCTAACAAGTATTGTCCTAACCAAATCAACATGCCAATATATCAATAAGCCTGATTATTATCAATCAATATAAGCATGAAAAGAAAATTTAATTGGTTGGCTTAATATCTCTGTACTAGGAGATATTTTTTTGTTTTCTGACACCTACACCAAACAAGAGTATTACGACTATTTAACCCCGTACATATAGCATCCCTTATTAACGGGTGATACCATCTCGCCATGACTGATACCCACCGCACATCACAAGATAGCAACGCTCCTAAAAAGCAAAGTGTACGCTTTGTCACCGTGACAGAAAGTAGTGATGGACAACGTATTGATAATTTTTTAATGCGTGAACTTAAAAATGTACCACGCTCTTACATCTATCGAATTCTACGCAAAGGTGAAGTGAGAGTTGATAAAAAACGTGCAAAACCAACGCGAAAATTAAAAACAGGCGAGATGGTTCGTATCCCTCCGATGGTTTTACCTGAGCAAAAAAAATCTACAAAAGCACCTCTACGACTATTAGAGCAATTAGAGAATGCTATATTACTAGAAGATCAAGATTTAATTCTAATCAATAAACCTGCGGGTTTAGCCGTTCATGGTGGTACGGGTAGTCCATACGGCTTAATCGAAGCATTTCGCCAATTACGACAAAATCTGCCCTTTGTCGAATTAGCGCATCGACTCGATAAAGAAACCAGCGGTATTGTAATCTTAGCTAAAAATCGCAAAGCACTTCTCTCTCTCCACGAGTTATTTAAGTCAGGAGGCATTGATAAGTATTATCAAGCCCTAGTACATGGGCAGTGGAAGGCTGGTAAGCAACGTGTTTCTAACCACTTAGTAAAAGAACGCGGTCGAAAACAAAAAGTGCAAGTGCAAGAAGGTGGAAAGTTGGCAAGCAGTATTTTCTATCCTAAAAAAATATTTACAGAAACCACTTTAATGGAAGTAAAACTGCTAACAGGTAGAATGCATCAGATTAGAACACAGTTGGCGGATAAAGATTTTCCCATTCTCGGAGATACTCAATACGGTAACTTTGCCTTAAATCGAGAATATAAAAAAAGTACTGGGTTAAAACGCTTATTTCTGCATTCTTTTAGGGTTAAATTTAAACTACCTTTATCAGGTAAAACCTACCAGCAAGAAATCCCGTTAGCACCTGATTTGCTAGACGTGTTATCTAAACTAAATACTAAGCAATATGAATAGAAAGTATCAACTCATCATCTTTGATTGGGATGGAACCTTAATGGACTCCACTGCTCAAATCGTAAATTGTATGCAACTAGCCATCAAAGAGATGGGGGTGGAGTCACGTTCTGATGACGAGATATTAAATATTATTGGTCTAGGTTTAGAAGAGGCAATATTCTCACTCTATCCCAATGCAAATAAGCACTTTATTAACAAAACCGCTCAAGTTTATCGAGATTTTTATCTCTTTAAAGATAAAACACCCAGCCCATTATTTGCAGGCGTGGTAGAAATGTTAGATGAGTTACGTGAGCAGAATTATGATCTTGCCATTGCCACAGGAAAATCTCGCCGAGGCTTAGATAAAGGTTTAGATGAAACCAATTTACACGATTACTTCCCGATTACACGTTGTGCCGATGAGACACGCTCAAAGCCTGACCCACAAATGTTGCATGAGATTTTGACCGATTACAACAGCAGTAAAAAGACGGCGCTAATGATTGGCGACAGTAAATATGATCTACAAATGGCAAACAATGCTAAAATGCACTCAATGGCAGTCACCTATGGTGTGCATAGCTTAGAACGCTTGTTAAAACAACAACCTATCGCACATGTTGATAGTGCAAGAAATATTTCTACTCAAATAAGGACCTTAAATGAACAACAATAATTCGCCAGCCGATGCACAAGTCAACAATCAGCAAGCAATTCAATCATTAAAGGAAATCGCCTTAGAAGGCATTAAAGAACAACGCGCTTCACGACGTTGGAAAATATTTTTTATGCTGATTTTTGCACTAATGTTTTTTCTTTTCATTATGGCAATTAAAACCGCATCAATGGCTGGCGATAACCGTTTTAGCATGGCAGAAGAATATACCGCTGTCGTCGATATAAAAGGCATTATCATGTCAAATACCGATGCCAGTGCCGACAATGTTATCCCTGCATTACAAGATGCTTTTGAGGATGACAAAGCCAAAGGTATCATCCTAAATTGTAATACGCCTGGTGGTAGCCCTGTACAATCAAGCCTAATTTATGATGAAATCATGCGCTTACGCAAATTGCATCCCGACAAACCTATTCATGCCGTTGCCGGTGACTTATGCGCCTCTGGTGGATATTTTATTGTCTCTGCGGCAGAAAATATTTATGCGAATAGATCATCACTTGTTGGCTCTATTGGGGTACGCATGAAATCGTTTGGACTGGTTGAAGTGATGAAAAAAATTGGTATCGAAAGCAGAGAAATGACGGCAGGAAAATACAAGGCACTCATTGATCCTTTCAAACCTAGTACGCCAGAAGCAGAAGCGCATATTAAAAGAATGTTAAGCAGTACGCACAAACATTTTATTGATTCGGTAAAAGCAGGTCGTGGAGATCGTCTCAAAGATAATGGTGATATTTTCACGGGGCTATTCTGGACAGGAGAAGATGCGAAAACCTTAGGTGTTATTGATGATTTTGGCAGTGTCGCCTCCGTTGCACGCGATATTATCAAAGCTGAAACAACCATCAATTTTAGCCCACAAAAAACCTTGCTAGATAAACTATCTAGCCGTGTAGGTGCGTCCATTAGTACCTTATTATTAGAAAAAGAAATTACTCAAACGGTATTGTATTAAAAATACATCAAGCACTACCTTATAAAAAACAATAAACTGACGCTTCAAGCACTTCACACGGCTTGAAGCGTCAGTAATTTTTAGTGTATCTCTACTAATATCGTCAAGGACGGCGAATAAAATGACCATGGAAACCACAGCAAGTACAAAATCTTCCTCCTTGTTACGACTCTTAATAGCTAACCCAGCAAGAAGCTTTATTATTTTGTTCTTGTTGGTGCTGTCCTCTATTTCTTTTTACACAACTTATGATGGTTTAATTCGCTTTTCTTACGGTAGCTTTGAGCAAACTCCACAAGTCTTTATTGTTGTACTCTTTCTCTTTGTTATTGTTTTACAAGGTATGTTGTTGTTCTCCTTGTTTGAAATGCTGCGCACAAGACTCTTACTTAAAGTGACATGGTTGATTGTTTATATTGTGACAATGGGGGTCAGTGTCTTTTTTAGTTATAGCTTTTACTACAACCTATTTCGCGCAGAAAGCTATGCCTTTGATAACTTTTCAGTACAGTTAGCACGTGTTAAAAACTCTGCCCTTGATTATCAAGATGCGTTTAAATCTGTGCAATTAAACACCCGAAAATTAGCCGATTATTCACGCGATAAAGCAGAAGAAGAACGAGAAAAAGGCGGCACTTGTGGCTATCTTTCTGCTCCAAACTCAGGACCTAGAAGCCGCTACCGCGATAAAGAAGACAGAATATTCAAGGCACTATCTAGCGATATTACAGGGCTTTATAATTCGGTATCTGACGATATAAAGCAGTTAGAAGTGCTGGTTGAGCAGTTTAATAAGAAAAAAATGACCACCGATCAAATCCAAGATGAAATGAATCGTGTCGTGCAACGGCTTAATGGTTATAAATCTAACGGCAATATACTCAATTTGACCTCAACTTTGCGCGCCCATATGTATGAAGGTCGTGTGACTGATGGTATCGATATAACAGGCAATCCCATCACTTGTCCTGATGACAATATCGACATCAAAGGAACAGGAATCATCAAACAGGTTGAAGTCTTACCTCAAGTCAATGAAGTTAAGCTCTTTAATCCGAATAGTGAAAAAGCCGTCTTATCTCGTGCGCTTACCGTCTTTATGCAAATACCAAAAGCACTGATACCAAACTCTTGGTTAAGCAGTATGTTTGGAAAAGAGAATGTAGAAAACGCAGAAGCTACCAAAATAAGCTCCATAGATTATGCCCCCCTGTTCTTAGGTGGATTAATTGACTTATTTATCTTTATCGTTGGTTTAGCAGATGGAATCGAAAATCAGCGCAGCAAATGGGGAGACAAACACTTTAAAGGTCGTTATGTAACTATAAATGACATTCCAAGCTTTGCCCAAGTTGCTAATGGCTATTTATTTTTAGATGACTTACGCAAACATATTTATCGAAGCAGAACAGGTACACACTTAGTCATTCCCGCCACAATGGATAATTTAAGTGATGCACAACGTGGAGTGATTGACTTAGTTGAAGCACTAGAATCAGCAAAAATGCTAAAAAGCCCTAAAGCCACCAATATAGAATTTTCACAGCTACATCGTGGTATTCAAGCCTCATTGATTGATGTTTATGATGAAGCTGAAACACGCTTATACACACGCTATAGCTTACCTAAGAAACTATGGGATGAAATACAGCAAGCTTACTACGCATGGCATATTAACAATGAAATACCTGATTAATACCTCCTGAAATTTGTCACCTCAAGGTGAAAAATGGCAGATTTCAGGGGTGTATATCGCTCAGATCGCAACTTTCTTTACTTACTCTAATCTATAACTATAGACATTCACTTAAATAATTTCCCTTCGACTCCGCTCAGGGTACGAGCCCCCTGAGCGGAGTCGAAGGGTATGGAAATTTAATATATGAAAGACTATATATTCAAAAAGAAGGTACAAGGACTCACGATGACAATCTTTAAAAATAGCATGACTATCTTCAGCCAACTCATTATTTTTATTGGCATGACATTATCAAGCATACTTCATGCCACACCTATTTCTGCTACAGCCCAATCCGCACAATTACAAACCAAAGGTGCTGTGCATGACATTGTGTTATTAAAAGACAATAAACATGCATTAGCCTCTTCCTATCAAGAAGGAATTTTATATTTAGACATTAGCAAACCACTGCAACCCCATGTGCTATCCGTCTTTAGTGCAACAAAAAATGCAGAATCACTCGTTGTAAGCAAAAATGAGCAACTTGCCTACATTGCAAATGGCTCAGCAGGCGTTGATATTATTGATATATCTAAACCTACCGCCATGAAATTAATCCACCGCTTTGATACGCCCTCTTACACCTTTGGAGTCGCCTTATCACCCGATGAAAAAATACTTTATGTTGCAGATAACACAACAGGTGTGATGATTTTCGACGTTAGCAACCCTGCAAAGCCTAAACAGTTAGCAGGTATTCGCTCGAAAGCGGGGAGTGCCAATGTCACCTTATCAGAAAATGGTAAAGTTCTATTTATTGCCGATCAAAGCAATGGTGTCGTCATTATTAATGTCAGTAACCCTGCTAAACCTCAGTACATCTCCCGCATAAAAGCATCAGGACAAGCGCAAAATGTTACCTTATCGCGATCTAAACAAGGTCTGTATGTTGCCGACAATAATGGCGGAGTCAATATTTATGATATTAGTCATCTCAATAAACCACGACGAATTGGACACATCAAAACACGTAATGCATTTGGCATAACATTATCTAACGATGAAAAAACAGCTTATATTGCAGACTTATTTCAGGGTATCCATATTGTCGATATTAGTAATCCAACAAAAACACGCATTCTACAATCCATAAAAACAGAAAGAGCTGCCGAACAAATAACCTTATCATCAGACCAAAAAACACTATTTATAGCCGATGATCAGAAAGGCATAAAAGTTATAACTTTACGCTAAAAAACTCCTGCACCTCCTTATTCGCTGACCTATAGTTAAAAGAACAAGGAGGATAATCCTTGAGAACACCTTTTATAGAAATAATAAATCAAGGAATGATTAAAAATGGCGAGAGAGTTAACCTTTGTCCTGATAGGGCAATCGAATATGGTCGGCTGGACGGAAAGTAAATTTCGAGAACTGCCTAATTGGATGAAAACCAAACCGCGCAATGTGCGTTTTTATCAGCATGGTCGGCAAATGGATTTCTCCGAACAACCTGGTGGTCGTATCGGTCCTGAAGTCGCCTTCTCAAAATTCATTGCCGCCTACTACCCAGGTCGTCGTATCAATATTATTAAATTAGCCGTTGGTGGTACGTCTATTTATGACTGGGCAAAAATCTGGAATCCACGCATATCTTTTCGTATGACAGGAAGCCGTATTCCAAATAGCTTATACGCCCTACTTAAACGTCAAATTCAATTATCAGGCGTGTTAAATGGTAACGGTA
>QOAQ01000113.1 GCA_003972955.1 Aquificaceae bacterium | reverse complement strand
ATCCCATGAAAGTTGAGTTATCTAAATTCAAGCGTAATGGTGGACGTTTTGTGTCTATCAACCCTGTTCGCACGGGGTATTCAGCGGTTGCTGATGAATGGGTTCCGATAAAACCGGGTACAGATGGTGCATTATTCTTAGCCTTTATTCACGAAATCATCAAACAAGGTCTTTATGATCGTGACTTCCTCATTCGTTACACCAACTCAGCAGAATTAGTTGATTTAACACCCGGTAGCATGGAAGAAGGCATGTTCTTACGCTTTGAAGTGCCAGAAGAAGAAGGTTGCTTCGATCCACAAAATAAATTGTGGTGGGACAAAGAGTTAGACAAAGCCATCTCTACGCATACCGAAGGCGTTGACCCTTATTTAATGGGGGAATTTACCTTAGAAGATGGCACGCCATGTAAACCTGCTTTTCAGTTACTAAAAGAACGTGTCGAAGATTTTACGCCAGAATGGGCTGAAGGTATTACGGGCATTCCTTCTGATACCATCCGTCGCCTCGCGCATGAAATGGGCATTACAGCACGCGACCAAAAGATTGAATTACCCATACAGTGGACAGATGCATGGGGAAAAGATCACGATTCTATTATTGGCAACCCTGTTTCATTCCATGCCATGCGTGGTTTAGCGGCGCATTCTAATGGCTTCCAAGCGATTCGTGGTTTAAGTATTTTAATGACACTACTTGGTACGATTGACCGTCCGGGTGGATTCCGTCACAAAGCACCTTTCCCGCGTCCAATACCACCGTGCCCAAAACCACCCACAGGCTGGGGCGACATCAAACCCAACACACCACTCAACGGAATGCCACTAGGTTGGCCTGCTGATCCTGATGATTTATTTGTGGATGATGAAGGTGAAGCAATACGTTTAGACCGTGGTTTCTCTTGGGAATACCCCTTATCTGTCCACGGCTTAATGCACAATGCCATTACAAACGCATGGCGAGGCGACCCGTATCCCATTGATACTTTAATGTTATTTATGGCAAATATGGCATGGAACTCCTCTATGAATACCAGCGAAGTACGTAAAATGTTGGTGGATAAAAAAGAGGATGGTGAGTATAAAATTCCTTTTATTATCGTTGCCGATGCCTATCGTTCAGAAACCGTCGATTTTGGTGACTTAATTCTACCCGACACCTCATATCTTGAGCGCCATGATGTGATGTCGATGCTCGACCGTCCTATCTCTGAATATGACGGCCCTGTTGACTCGGTGCGTATTCCTGTTTTACCGCCTAAAGGTGACTGTAAAGCCTTCCAAGACGTTATCGTTGAACTGGGAACACGTTTAAAACTTCCAGCCTTTGTGGATGATAAAGGCACACGCAAATTCCGTGATTACCGTGATTTTATTATCAACTTTGAGACAGCACCGGGTTCTGGGGTTGGCTTCTTAGCAGGGTGGCGCGGTAAAAGCGGCGAAAAATTCCTCAAAGGTGCACCAAATCCGCGTCAGTGGGAAATGTACGAGAAAAACAACTGCGTTTACCACTACGAGCTACCTAAATCCTTCCAATACATGCGTAACTGGAATAAAGGTTATCTCCATTGGGCGCAAGACCACGGCATGACGCGCTACGATGAACCCATCAATATTCATTTATATTCTGAAGTCTTGCAAAAATTCCGCCTTGCCGCACAAGGTAAAACCACAGGACGACAACCACCAGAGCGTTTACGCAAGCGTGTGGAAACCTATTTTGATCCGTTACCTTTTTATCATGAGCCATTAGAAACACAGCTTACCGATACACATGAGTACCCATTAAATGCACTCACACAGCGCCCAATGGCAATGTATCACTCATGGGATTCACAAAATGCATGGTTACGCCAAATACACACGCATAACTACTTATTTGTTAACCCGATTTTAGGTAAGCAAAATGGTTTTGATGATGGTGACTGGGTGTGGATCGAGTCCATGCACGGTAAAGTGCGTGGCATGTGCCGTTTTACCGAAGCACTAGAACCAGGCACAGTGTGGACGTGGAATGCCATCGGTAAAGCTAATGGTACATGGGGCTTAGAACCAAGTGCCAATGAATCAAACAAAGGTTTCTTATTAAACCACGTTATTTCTGAAGAATTACCTGCACATGATGCTGGCGAGCATGTCTCCAACTCCGACCCGATTACAGGTCAAGCAGGTTGGTACGATGTACGCGTTAAGGTTTATAAAGCCGATGACAATGAGCCAAAAATAACATCACCGCAATTTAAAGGCGTGAAACCATTACCGGGCATGGAAACAAAACGTCGTGGTAAATGGCAGGCGTATATTGCAGGTAAATTTCGTAAAACAAAGGGCTTAAAATAATGACTCAATTAGCACTTGTTATTGATTTGAATGTTTGCGTGGGTTGCCATGCCTGTGTCACCAGTTGTAAAGAATGGAATACCTCAGGTGAAGCGGGGCCGATGACGGATAAAATGCCTTATGGCAAAGACCCGACGGGGACGTTCTTTAACCGCGTACAAACCTTTGAAGTTGGCACTTACCCGAATGTCGAAACCGTTCATTTTCCAAAAAGCTGTTTACACTGCGAAGAACCACCTTGTGTCCCTGTTTGTCCGACAGGTGCAAGTTACAAACGCAAAGAAGATGGCATTGTTTTGGTTGATTACGACAAATGTATCGGCTGTAAATACTGCTCATGGGCATGTCCTTATGGCGCTCGTGAGCTAGACGAAAAGCAACGCGTGATGAAGAAATGCACCTTATGTGTTGATCGCATCTACGACGAGTCGCTACCAGAGACCGAACGTAAACCTGCCTGTGTGATGTCATGCCCAACCAGTGCGCGTTTATTTGGCGATGTACACGACCCTGACTCAGAAGTATCACTGGCAATACGCAATCTTAACGGTTATCAGCTCATGCCAGAATGGGGAACAAACCCATCGAATCATTATCTACCACGCCGTAAAACAGAGATAAGAATTCATAAAGATGAATTAAAACGTGTGGATAATCCATTGAGCAAAGAGCAACGTAAGACGCATAAAGCACCAGGTACAGGGCCATCACTTGATGATATGACCACGTGGTAAATGCAATATAAATTGCGTTAATTTTTAGGGAGTAGAATCAATCTATAGTCTTTCACATATTAAATTTCCATTCCCTTCGACTCCGCTCCGGTAACTAGTACTCCATCAATAAAATATTGTTGGAGTACTAGCTCCCTGAGCGGAGTCGAAGGGTGCGGTGATAAAGCACAAAACCACAGATTGATCATCTTCCATTTTTATACTGTTTATAGGTGACACCATGCATCCAGCATTTTCAGTAGTATTTTTAACCACCTTAATTGGTGCAGCACAGGGCTTGTTTCTGGCACTTTTTACAGGGCAGATTTTCACAACATTCAAGCTTATGCCTGAACAAAATGACCCTAATTTTTATATCATCGGCAGTGCGCTATCACTGCTACTATTAGGCGCAGGTTTATTTGCCTCCTTTTTCCATTTAGGACATCCCGAACGTGCTTGGCGTTCTATTGCAAAATGGCGCACCTCTTGGTTATCACGTGAAGTCATCGCGCTACCTGCAATGATGGCGGGTGTTACCGCTTATGGTGCAGCACATTATTTTGATCTAACCTATCCATTGTTTGAAACACCGGGTGGAACAGGCATTGATGCGACGCTTATCCTCGGCTTTATTACAACAGCGCTGACTTACACACTATTTGTCTGCACAGGCATGATCTATGCTTGCATTAAGTTTTTACAAGAATGGCACTCACCGTTAACCGTCATTAATTTTACCCTATTAGGTACAGCATCAGGCTTTACCTTAGCGACAGTACTTTCTGCGTGGTTAGACACAGAACTTGCTAATTTCTATGCAACATGGGCAATCACGTTTACAGTTTTAGCCTTTCTATTTCGTTTAGCCTCTGTTGTGCGTAACCAAAAAATCACACCTAAATCAGACTTACGCTCCGCGATAGGCGTACGTCACCCTAAAGTCGTGCAAATTACCCAAGGCTTCCTTGGTGGGTCGTTTAATACCCGTGAGTACTTTCATGGCACAACAGAAATCGTTGTACGCAATGTTAAGTATATTGCTTTTATTTTGGTATTTTTAATTCCGATTATATTGCTTGTTGTTAGCCTACAAACAACAGGTGTTATTATCCCACTCATCGCCATTTTAGTGCAATATATGGGCTTGATCGCCGAACGTTGGTTCTTCTTTGCCGATGCGAATCACCCGCAGAACTTGTATTACCAGAATATGGCTTGATTATTTTTTGAGGATAATTTGAAAATTAAGGCTGCATGATATTCATGTGGCCTTTTTTGTGGCTATATTAATTCACCATTCAAATGACATTTATTTGTAAGCACTGGTACAGATCAATCATAAGAAATCATTGAAATATTATTTTCAATATTCTATATTTCTACAAACATAGAAATAAAAGCGTACACCTTTAAATGAATCAAGAACTAGCCATAAAAAGATTGAGCGAACTAGGTCATAGCACACGGTTATCTATATTCCGTCTTGCAGTAAAAGCAGGTGATAAAGGTTTGCCTGTTGGTGCTATACAGTCCGAACTTGGTGCTTCTGCCTCTACCTTATCTCATCATATTCATCGTCTTGTTGCTGTGGGCTTAATAGAGCAACAGCGAGATGGACGCATATTAAACTGTGTTGCTAATCTTGATGCTATGCGTGAGGTAATGGCTTTTCTTGAGTCTGAGTGTTGTACTCAATTATATTTCGAGTAGTTTTTTGGCATTCTTTATCTGTACTAAAAGTAGGGTCGGTGTAGCTTGCGGAACCGACCATGATATATGCCAGTTTTTCTTAGTGTTTTTTTTGCCCTATATTTCCATTAGACTAGAAGTATAAAATTATGATAAGTGAAATTTTCCAAGACCCTGAGTTTGGTGCAAAAGTCGAAGCTAGTTTGTGGATGTTTTTACAGTTGTTTTTTGAACTGGCGATTTTATTTTTATTGATTAGCTTTGTGGTAGGTTTAATTAATCAGAAGCTTCCCCCTGAGAAAGTACAACAGGTCTTAGGTGCTAAGAATGGTCGGGGCTATTTTACTGCCGCAGCAATTGGTGCTTTAACGCCTTTTTGTAGCTGTTCTAGTATTCCTCTACTAATAGGCTTGCTTCGCGCCAAGGCAGGTTTTGGTCCTGTGATGACGTTTTTATTTACCTCCCCCTTGCTCAACCCTATTATTGTGATGTTATTTTTTGCTGTACTCGGTTGGCAAATCACGCTTGCTTATGCCGTTTTAGCGCTAAGTTTTGCGCTCTTTTCAGGCTGGCTATTAAACAGACTTGGTTTTGAAAAATACATCAAGTCCAACTTATTAACACCTGCAACTGAAAGTTGTTGCGATACCGATAACACCACAAAGACCAGCAACTCTTGTTGTACCGAATCCACACCTAAAGCAGTAGCTCTAAAGCCTTGGCAGATAGCATGGAATGAAAGCGTTGACCTATTCAAATCAATGATGCCTTATATGGTCATTGCAATGGCAATTGGCGCTATCGTACATGGGTTTGTACCCGAAGATTTTTTTGCAGAAATGGCAAATGCAGACAATGCCGCCGCCGTACCTGTTGCCGCCACTATCGGCATCCCTTTGTATGTACGAGTTTCAACATTACTGCCATTGATTGGATCATTTATAGCAAAAGGAGTGAGTATCGGAGCAGTGATAGCCTTTGTGATTGGCTCTGGCGGGGCAAGCATTCCTGAGTTTATACTGCTGAAACGTCTATTCCATTGGCCTTTATTATTAGCCTTTTTGACGGTTATTTTCACAATGGCTATCTTGGGTGGCTATACCATGAATGCAATATTTACTTAATTTTTGAAAGGTTTAAACCAAGAAAAATAAAAAATACTATCCGTCCCTATTTTTTGCCAAATTTTTATAGCAAAAACAATCTGTACTATGGTCGTTTACCATGCCTGTTGCTTGCATAAACGCATAGCAAATTGTCGTGCCTATAAATTTAAAACCACGCTTTTTTAGGTCTTTACTCATGGCATCAGACACAGCTGTACTGGTGGGAACGTCACGCATATCTTGCCATTCATTTTGTAGCGTTGTGCCACCAACAAACTGCCAGATATAGGCATCAAAACTTCCAAACTCTTGTTGTATTTCTAAAATCAAACGGGCATTGGTGATGGTTGAATTTACTTTTAATTTATTTCTAACAATGGCAGGGTTTTGTAATAAGTCATCAATTTTAGCTTGATCGTATTGTGCTACTTTTTCTATCTCAAAATTATCAAATAAGGCGCGATAGCCTTCCCGTTTATTTAAAACCGTCGCCCAACTTAAACCTGCTTGCGCGCCTTCCAAAGTTAAAAACTCGAATAACAACCGATCATCGTGTACGGGAACACCCCATTCTTTATCATGATAATCATAATAAAGCGCGTTACCGCCATTGACCCATGCACATCGTGTTTTATTATCTGGCATATAAATCTCTTTCATTTCTTATCGATTACTCCCTATTATAGGGTAAAGAAGCCCAATTCTTATTGGAGAAAATAATGCAAAAATATACAAAAAGCCCCGCAGCGATTACATCACTGAATACCGAGCAACATTATGTAACACAAGAAAATGGTACTGAGCGCGCGGGAAGTGGAGAGTATCTTAATCATCATGCCGTGGGGCTTTATGTTGATATTGTTTCAGGCGAGCCTTTGTTTGCATCATCCGATAAGTTTGACTCAGGCTGTGGTTGGCCTAGTTTTAGCAAACCAATTCAAGCAGATTACATCAAAGAATTACGCGATACTACACACGGTATGGTGCGTATAGAGGTACGCTCAAGATATGGTGACAGTCATTTAGGGCATGTCTTTAACGATGGTCCAACAGACCTTGGCGGCTTGCGTTACTGTATTAACTCCGCTGCCTTACGGTTTATTCCTGTGGATAAAATGGAAGCAGAGGGTTATGCCGAATATATCAATCAACTGGACTTGCAAGGAGAAGGCAAATGAGTATAGAACGTGCCGTTTTAGCAGGTGGATGTTTTTGGGGGATGCAGGATTTAATACGTAAATTATCGGGCGTGCTATCCACACGCGTTGGTTATACAGGTGATGATAGCGTGCCGAATGCAACTTATCGCAATCACGGTAGACATGCAGAGGCGATTGAAATTGAGTTTGATAATGAAATCATCAGCTATCGCAAACTACTTACTTTTTTCTTTCAAATTCACGACCCCTCTACGTTAGATCGTCAGGGAAATGACCGTGGTGCATCGTATCGTTCTGAAATTTTTTATACCAGTGATGAGCAAAAAGAAATAGCACTTAAAACCATCGAGGATGTAAATGCCTCTGGTTTATGGCCAGCCACTGTAGTTACTAAGGTGTCTGCGGCGAGTGATTTTTGGGAAGCAGAACCTGAACATCAAGATTATTTAGAGCGCATTCCTAATGGATACACCTGTCATTATCCTCGTCCTGATTGGGTGTTGCCTGAGTTGTAATTAATACGCTGATGTTAGGCGCTAGAACGATACCCGAGAATAGATACTTTTACTAAAAATTCAGCTGTAGTTTTGGATATTATTTAATTTCTATTTTTATAGCAGGGTTGTCGTCAATTCACTATTGCCCATCTGGTGAAATATATTCTTCATCTCCTCAATTTTTACTAAGATTTTATTTCGTATTTTTATAGACTGTATATGACTTGTAAGCATAATAGCAGTAGAAAAATCTAAAGCTTTAGCATAATTTTTTGCAATATTTGCGTATGCTTTTTGTTGTTGTGATTCTTCTAGGTTTTTGAGCTGATGTTCAGCTAAGTGTAATATTTCGCGAGCTTGATTGATATTTCCAATAGAAGATTGATCGTGACTTAATTGGCAAAATAACTCAAGTTTTGAACTATTAGATTTTATAAACTTCATTTTTTCAATAGCCATAATTAGATTCAGCGAGGCTATTTTTTCTTCATTAGTTAGTGAATAAGCCATACTTAATAAGCTTTGAATTTTTATTTGTTTTTTTGCATCAGGCTCACTCCATATAATCTTAGCTAGTTGTAATATATGTTTCTTAGCATCATCTGTTTTAGTTATATTTTTAATATTTATTTCTGTTTTTATGATATTGAAGAGTAATTTAGCTTTTTGATAGTTATCCTTAATAAGTTTTGTTAATTCATATGCTGTTTCATAGTTACCTTTAATAATTTGAATATCAATATTTGCAAATAATGGTCCTGTTTCTGCGGCATTAATATCTTCTGAATATTTGTTTTGTTTCATATTTTGACGTAGTGATGTTTTTAATTCTACTTCTTCTCCCCCTGTTTTTTTCAATATATCTGTTCGTAGTTTTTTATCATCAATACTATAGGCTATTAGATTTGCTTTTGTATTTTTTTCAATTAATGGACTATTATTTTGTAAATCATCGGTAATTTTTGTTGCTAGTGATTTCGAAAATAAATCACTATTATCTGGTATATTATTTAATGTAGCCACAGTTGTATTTGGAGTGAAGTTTGCATTTGCTTGAGGGCTTTGCTGCTTTGCGATTATTGTTGATATTGAAGAAGCTGGTATATTATTAAGTTTTAATGTTCGATTTTTTTGTGATTTATCTTCTTTTTTTGTAAGACTAATTGTTTTATCATCAGATTTTTTTTCATTTTGATAAAAGTGGTTATTAAGAAGAAGAGCTATTGCGATAAGTGTAACTAAACCTATTAATAATATAGGTGGTTTAGATTTTTTAATACCAAGCCTTTCTCTTGCCTTTTCTCTTAAGTAAGCCTCATTTTTAAGTTGATTTAATCGCTCTTTTTGCTTTTCCTCCATTTCTTGCCTAGCTTCTTGATAACGCCGCTCTGACTCAAATATTTCTCTTTGCTTTTTCATCTTGTTGAATTTTTTTTCAACAACTCCACATCGTTTACAAATATTATTATCATCTGAGTCTGCTTTTTGATCATATTTACAGGCAGGGCAGGTATATGTAGCATCAGTGGGTGTTTCTTTTTCTAGAGGAACTAATGCTAGCTCTGATTTGATATTACTTTTTATACCATGTTTCTTTAAATATGATTGAAGCATGGTTGTGAAGTTTTTTGTTGTGCCATTTAATATGGTATAGCTTGGGCTATGTCCTGTAGACACCTCACGAAGTAAAAACTCAAGATAAGAAGGATTTGAGCCCAGTATTTTGCTTATTTTTTTACTAACTAATGGTATATCAGTGCATGAGTCAATATGTGTAATGATAAGATCGTATGTTGTTTTCATTATTTTTATTATTTGATTAGGTGATATGATAGATATCATCTAATTGATGAATCTATTTTTAGTTCTATTTCCCCAGGCTTAATGGGGAATGTAATAAAAGATATTTAAACCCAATTTTTCAGTAAAATATTGGGTTTAAATATGGTCAAGCTACCGAGTAGCTATCAAGAATATAATATTGTGCTTTAAGAAAATACCAGAACGATTATTTATTATCCAATTATAGATGAGGTTTTTAGGTTTTTATATCTTTGAATGGATAACTGGTATCTCATATATTGGGTTTAATACTGGTTGCACAGGTTAGGTAATGGTCTGAGATGACGAAAACTCAGATACTACCTGATAAATCGCTTGTGTCAGTTTGCTTAGTTCAGCTTTTTCAATAATATACGGTGGCATTAAATATACCAGTTTTCCAAAGGGGCGTATCCATACGCCTAGCTCTACAAAGCGGGGTTGCATCCAGTTGATGTCAATAGGGTGATGTAATTCAACGACGCCTATTGCGCCTTTACAGCGTACATTTTTAACTACTTCTAAGTTCGTGCAGGGGGCAAGTTCTTGGGTTAATTGTTGTTCGATATGGTTTACTTTTTCTTGCCAGTTTGAGGCTAATAATAAATCGATACTGGCATTGGCGACGCTACAGGCTAGTGGGTTTGCCATAAAGGTGGGGCCGTGCATTAATACACCGCTACCGTCTGCGCTGATGCCTTGTGCTACTTTTGTACTGGTTAGTGTGGCGGCAAGCGTCATGTATCCGCCTGTTAGTGTTTTACCGATGGTTAAAATATCAGGTTCTATATTGGCTTGTTGATAGGCGAATAAGCTCCCTGTGCGACCAAAACCTGTGGCGATTTCATCTAAAATCAGCAGTACATTAAATTGCTTGCAAAGTTGGCTGAGTTGTCGCAGATATTCAGCGCAGTAGAAACGCATTCCCCCTGCATTTTGTACCATTGGTTCGATAATAACGGCGGCTATATTTTGATGTTGTGTGTGAAGTGCCTGTGCCATTTCTGCAATCATTTCATCACGCCACGCTTCGCCATCTTCACACGCGGGGGCTTCGACAAAAATATTGTCTGCTAATATATTACGGAACATGCCGTGCATACCATTAACAGGGTCGCATACTGCCATTGCACCAAAGGTGTCGCCATAATAGCCATTGCGTACGGTGAGCAGTTTTTGTTTTTCTGTTTTGCCTTGGGCATACCAATATTGTAATGCCATTTTAATAGCGACTTCGACAGCGACTGAACCAGAATCGGCAAAGAAAACGTGTTGTAGATTATCCGCCGTGAGGTCGATGAGTTTTTTGGCGAGATCAATTGCAGGACGATGGGTTAAGCCACCAAACATCACATGCGACATTTTTTCGACTTGCGCGTGAATGGCTTGATTAAGTTGCGGATGATTGTAGCCATGAATACATGCCCACCACGATGACATGCCATCAATTAATCTCTGCCCTGTTTCTAGCGTGAGATAAACGCCATCTGCCGAAGCAACGGGGAAAACAGGGCTAGGGTTGAGCATACTGGTGTAAGGATGCCAGAGATGCTTTTGGTCATAGGCACGTAGTTCGTCGTTTGTCATAAGTAGTGTCGAGGACGTAAAGAAGACCTCTCTTGTTGCTACAATTTTTGTGAGCGTGTTTGTAATGATGTGGTTGTGTAAATACCAGGGGCTTGGTAGTAGCGGAAAAAAGTATCTGCCATATCAACGAGATCGTTATCCGTTTGTTTTTTCAGTGGCTTAAATAATACTTCGGATAGATCAAGACCGATGCCCGCATAGAGTCTTGTTTTTTTCTTTTTAAAATAAGGTCTATCATCCTTTTTAAAACCTTCTGCATGATAGCCTAGTTGCAACTCCACGTATTTAAGTGGCGTTGTGCGTAGTGATTTGAAGCCGCCGAGTTTTAATACGGCTGAATAATTATATCCTGTGTAGTCGGTAACAGGATGTCCTTTATCTCCTTGACTACGATGATATTCAACACGTAAATCGAGTTTATTGCGTAAACCTGGTACGGTATTTTTCAGATAAGAGATACCAATACCTGTTGTATTCATAATCACATCTTCATAGGAAAAACCATGGTCTTCCGATAGACCATCAAAGGTTTCAACAAATAGCATTAATCCTGCTGAGAAAATAGCACCTTTCATGGCAGCATCTTGGAGGTTGCCCGTTTTATAGTAAAGACGGTCTGTTAGGAATTCGTCCATGACATAGGTAGAGTAAAGATGACCTAATTTATCTGCACCCCCGCTACCTGTATCCATACCAAAAAAACCTTCATTGTTAAACTTAAAGGTTTTATTACTTCCCCAGCGCCATTCTTTTAAACCAAGGTATAAAATTCCAGCCGTCAGTCCGCCTAATTCCCATTTTAGCTCTTTAGCAGCATTTCCCAGTGTTAAGGTTTTATTGTTATTGGCTGGGGGAGCTTCAGCATGACAAAGAGAGAAAGAGAGTAGTATATAAAGGACACTAGCTTTTAGTATAGGGGTCATCTTACATTCCATAATATTATTGGGTTTGGTATATTTTAGATCTGATAAGGATGATATAACGTTATTATAGCGATAAACCGTCTTAGCTGTGTGATATTGAGTAAGGCTACCCACTCATTTTACATCATAAGGCTATATAATCCCATCCATTGAGAAAATACTGGGGACTAATTCTTGTACACTTTACTTTATAAACGGTTACAAAATTTTGCACAACATGATATTAAAACGCCACTAAGAGGCTCTTTAACAGGTTTAGAAAAAGAAAGCTTACGTGTTGATGTGAATGGACATATCGCTCAAACGCCACATCCTAAAATACTCGGCTCGGCATTAAAAAACCCTTGGATTACAACCGACTATGCCGAGGCTTTGCTGGAGCTAATCACCCCGCCTTGTGAACGCGCGTATAAGTCTCTCGATTTCTTAAAAGACATTGAATCGTTTGTGTATCAAAAATTAGACGATGAGCTACTGTGGACAAGCAGTATGCCGTGCATTATTCGTGGTGAAGATGATATTCAGATTGCTGAATATGGGGATTCTAATGGCGGTAAAATGAAGCATGTGTATCGTCAAGGTCTCGCATGGCGCTATGGCAAAATGATGCAGGTGATCGCTGGCATCCATTTTAATCACTCGGTAGGCAAGGGTTTTTGGCCTATTTATCAGCAGTCAGAAGGTAGGGAAGCGAGTGAAGCACAAGACTTTATCAATGAACATTACATGGGGATGACACGTAATATTCAGCGCTATGGCTGGATGATTCCGTACTTATTTGGTGCCTCTCCTGCGATTTGTAAGTCATTCTTAAGGGGTATCCCCAAGCTGGATAGCATGAAGGTATACAAGGAAAATACCTACTACGAACCGTGGGGTACATCGTTACGCATGGGCGACATCGGTTACACTAATCGTAAAGAGAATAAAGCGGGCATTAAGGCAAGCTATAATACAATGGAGCAATACATAGCGAGTTTGCGTTGTGCCATTAGCACGCCTCATAATGCGTACAAAGAGATTGGTGTAAAAGTGGATGGAGAATATCGTCAACTTAACAGTAATCTTTTGCAAATTGAAAATGAATACTACAGTACCGTTAGGCCGAAGCAGATTTTAGAAGCTTTTGAAAAACCTGTTGATGCTTTAAAAAGTCGTGGTATTCGCTATGTAGAGTTACGCTCGGTAGACATTAACCCCTTTTACCCAGCGGGCATTGCACATAAGCAACTTTTCTTTTTAGAGGTGTTTATGCTGTTTTGTTTGTTACAAGAGAGTCCGCCTATTGATAAAAAAGAACAACAAGAAATAGACGAAAATCAAAGCCTAGTGGCACATTTTGGACGCAAACCCAAACTTGAATTAAGCCAAAACAATAACAAGAAAACGCTTAAATCATGGGCTTCTGAATTATTAGACGCGATGATGCCTGTGGCAGAATTACTGAATACGGTACATATAGATACCTGTTATGTGTCGGCATTAAAACATCAAATGGAACTTGTTGAGCACCCCGAACTCACATTCTCCGCACGTGTGTTAGATGATTTAATGACAAAACACAGTAGTTACTTTGATTTTGCCCAATATCAGTCTAATAAGCATCGAGACTACTTCTTAAAGCGCAAACTAAGCGCCGATCTTTTACAGCAGTTTTCTCAACAGGCTGAACAATCAATACATGAGCAACAACAAGTAGAAGCTAATGAGGATAAGAGTTTTGACGAATTCTTGAAGCATTACTTCAATGAAAACCCCAAATAAAGAAATAACAACAATAATAAATGATAAGGCCCCCAATATCATGAATACATTAATCTCAATCTTTAAGAACAATAGAACCTTCATTTTCTTTATCGCATTTCTGTTTGTTTTTCGTGGCGCGATAGCTGATTGGCATCCTGTACCCACAGGCTCTATGAAACCAACCATACTGGAAGGTGATGTTATATGGGAGAATAAACTCGCTTACGATTTACAAATTCCTTTTACTGATATTTCTTTAGCACGTTTAGGCGAACCAAAACGCGGTGATATTATTGTCTTCACCTCTGAAGCTGCCAAAAAACGTATGATTAAGCGCCTTATTGGACTACCTGGTGAAACCATCGAGATTAAGAAAAATCAACTCTATATAAACGGTAAACCAGCGATTTATTCTAAACTGCGTGATCCCATGTTAGAACCCATACGTGATATTGATAAAGAAGACGGTATTTACGCACTAGAATCTATGGGTAGCTTAACTCACGTTATGCAAGTGAAGCCAAACTACTATAATCCGCTACAAAATTACGGCCCTGTTGTAATTCCTAAAGATCATTATTTTGTGATGGGTGACAACCGCGACAATAGCGCCGATTCGCGTTATTACGGTCTGATTCCGCGTGATGAAATTCGTGGACATGCGACGCGCATACTGCTTTCACTGAATACCAAAGAAAGCTATAAGCCACGTAGTGAACGATTTTTTGAGACTTTAAAATAGGGATGTCCCTATTAATAACGGTTGCTTTATTATCACCATAAAGAGTATAAAAAATAAGTATTATTCTCTTTATGGTGAATTGGCTTTTTATGAGATTAACTTTTACATAGTTCAAAGTTAAAGCAAGCGTCAGCACAAATACACTCAACGATACTGTAGCAAACACCTTCTAATATCAACTGATAACCACCTGCTTTTGCACCGCGTGTACTAATCGCAAACTCTCTGCTAATACAAGACGCTTTACCTTTTTCACAAGGTGGAATATCACCAAAGCAAAATGGACCAAAGGGAATCGCATCTACCGACAAACTGCCATCAGGTAGTCTTTCAACCGCATTACCATTAGCATCCAGAATCTTAATTGAACAAATCGTTAGATCCTTAAAGGTGATATTGGAATAGCAATTACAAACTGTAATGCACATTTTCTCCAGATCATCTGTTTCTAAAGTATCACATTTAGAGTCTCCCCATGTGATAGAAATACAGGGGCCGATTGTTTTGCAGCAATCACCACAGGCTGAACAGATTACCTCCTCTAGAAGTTTAAGGTACTGTTTTTCTGAGCCAGAACCACCAATAACTGCTTTGCCACCTGTTTGCGTTGTTAAATCCTGATAGTTTTTGATCGTATTAACATTACTATCTGCACCCATTCCCGATGCTAAATGAGCAAATACAGAAACATTATTGGCATTACAAGCTGCAATTGCATCTTGTGTTGCAGTATCATCAGCAGCATCCTGCGGATTTCCCTGATCTAATGCTTCATCACTGATATAGAAGATAGCCTGACACGCTCCTTGTCTAGCGCCAAAATAATTGGCAAGATCAGCACAAGCATTAGCACCTTCCTCTCGGCTTCCATGAGGCTTTATATCAACAGCATCACTAGAAAAGGATGGGTTGGGGTTTACATTATTAATAATATAATCCCGATATGTTTGGTCGAACTTAGTACCAGGAAAAGTCCCACCAACACCTAACCATTCAACGCGCAGATCAGTTGGACAATTCTTCTGTGCCATTTTAATCGCTTTATCAGCCGCAGCAGAAATAGCACTTGCCTTTGATTTCATAGAACCACTGGTATCAATCAATACAATCAGATCAACTACCGCCTTATTATGAGGGCTTCCTGTATTACAAGAGCAATCATTTGACTGCAAAGCACAAGGATCATCCGATTTACATGGCTCAAGGGCATTGTAATTATTTGAACAGAATTTGTTCAATACTTCATTGACATCACATAATGATGATTGACATTCACATTTGTTTTTCATGACTATTTACCTCTTTGTTTCATTTAAGGACTCAGAATTAAATAATCTATGAAACTTAACTTGCACCCAAAAAGAGGGGCATAGCAACCTTTTTATCCCAGATTGAATGCTCTCAATCGTTGCGTAGAATGACGATGCGCCTCTTGAGATCATCCAATCTAAGATAAAAATTCTGTGTCAAGTTCCGCATATTATTCAATCCTGAGTCCTAAGTCAGAAGAAACTATCTGACTCTTATTTAAACAAGCGGATAAAATAATAAATTAGGCTCATAAATTTTTTAAATATTAAGCAGGTAAAGATTGATCAGATAACTTTCTGGCTTGCTGTGTCTATCAACATGGTATTTCTGGATAAAGCAATTAACTACTAAGGAACGTGCATGAAATAAGTTCGACAACTTTTATAACGCAGAATTTTTATTTCAGATTGGATGATCTTATAAGGCGCATATAGTCTTTCATATATTAAATTTCCATACCCTTCCTTTCGACTTCGCTCAAGATAAACCAAGTCCGCTCAGGGGGCTCGCACCCTGAGCGGAGTCGAA
>QOAQ01000030.1 GCA_003972955.1 Aquificaceae bacterium | reverse complement strand
TAGGTGAAAATAAAAAACAACTTTAGCGAGTAGCCTGTATGGGAGTTCACGGAATACGGGGAGATGTTATACATAGTTCCTCCCGTATTCTGTGAAGCTTCATACCGACTACCTTGCTTCTCAAAATATCTGTATAAACGCTAAATTACCCCGAAAATTACAAAAGTTACAAACTATAAGATCCCATCATGCGCTATAGTTGCCCCCATGCAATCATTAAACCCTCAAACCGTTCCTCTTAAAGATATTAACCTGATCGAAGCCAGTGCGGGTACAGGTAAAACCTACACTATATCATTGCTTTACCTTCGCTTTGTGTTGGAGTCTGAACCTGCTTTATCGGTTGACCAAATTCTTGTGGTCACTTACACCACTGCTGCGACGAAAGAATTAAAAGACCGTATCCGCTTACGTTTAAGTGATGCCTTAATGGCGTTTATTAATGAAGATACTAGCGGTGAGTATGCGGATTTTTGTGAAAATTATGAGCGTACCGAGTCTATTCTGCGCTTATCCCGTGCGTTATTAAACTTTGATGAAGCGGCTATTTTTACCATCCACAGTTTTTGTCAGCGTGCCTTAAAAGATACCGCATTTGATGCAGGTTTAGCCTTTGAAACCGAGTTATTAGATAACGATGTCGATCTCATGCAAGACTTGCTGGATGATTATTGGCGTAGGGAATTTCAACAAGCACCTGATGCTTTGTTGCTGTTATTGCGCGAGCAAGAAATCACTCCCGATAGTTTATTGTGGGATATTAAAAATGCCGTCGGTAAGCCGTATTTAAAACGCCTCAAACCCATCGCCAGCGCGGATATTAGTAAAATCCTCCACGAGCGCAATAAAAAATACACACAAGCCATTACTACATGGCGAGAAAATGCCGATGATATTGAAGCCTGTCTCCGTAACCACGAGGGGCTATATGCCAATGTTGTCAAAGCCTTAGATACTATGATCGCAGCGATGCGCGAGCTGGCATTAAGCGAGACTTTACCCACCACCTTACCGCCCAAAGTAGACGGTTTAAGCGATGCAAAACTCAAAGTAAAAAAAGGCTTTACACCACCTGATCATGTGTTTTTCAGTCAATGGGGTGAGTTTTTAGCCTTAACACAATCCCTCAATCAAGACTTACAACATTATCTGGATGATTTACGCAATAAAGTGCTCGATTATCTGCAACAAGAACTACCGCAAGAAAAGCGTCGCAAAGGCGTGATGTCGTTTGATGATTTGCTGTTACAATTGCAACGCGCCTTGCAGTCAAACCCAAACTTATCGGAGCTATTATCGACACAATACCTCGTCGCCATGATTGATGAATTTCAAGACACCGACCCAATTCAATATGATATTTTTCAACAGATTTACAGCAACGAAGAAAATCATCCATCCAATACCGTGTTTTACGTGGGTGACCCCAAACAAGCCATTTATAGCTTTCGCGGCGCGGATATTTACACCTACCAAAAAGCCAGCAAAAACACCCAACATCAATACACGCTCGACACAAACTGGCGCTCACACCCCCAATTAATAAAGGCACTTAACCACCTCTTTACACACAGCAATAATCCCTTTTTTGATGAAACTATCAAGTACCTAAAAGTAAAAGCAGGGCAAGAGGCAGAGCCTTCGTTAACGACACCAAGCCCCTTAGCACCACTACGTTTATGGGCAATCGAAGATGTTGACGATAAAAAACGTGCCGACTTAATGGATGAAATTGCCGAGTTAGTTGCCGAGGATATAACCCGTCTCTTAATTGCTGCCGACAAAGGCACAGCCCACATTGCAGACAAGCCACTCGAAGGGGGCGATATTGCCGTATTAGTACGCAGTCATACGCAAGGTCAGAAAATAAAATCTGCTCTCACGCAGCTCGGTGTCGCCTGTGTGCAAAGCTCCAAAGAAAGTATTTTTGAAACCCGTGAAGCGCACGATATAAACACCTTGTTAATCGCCATTGCCGAACCTTCGCAAGAAGATAATGTGCGTCGCGCCTTAGTCAGCGATTTATTTGCCTACAAAGCCGCAGACCTGATTTCTTTTGATGCTGATGCCGATGCATGGGACGACAAACTGCAAGCCTTTCAAACATGGCATCAAATGTGGCTAACACAGGGCTTTATTCCGATGATGCGCGCCTTAATGCAAGCCGAGTCGGTACAGCATCGCCTCTTAAATCACAGTGATGGTGAGCGACGTTTAACCAATCTACTGCATTTGTCCGAGCTAATTCATAGCGAAACACGGCAAAACTCACGCGGTTTAGCAGGCACATTGCGTTGGTTTCAACAGCAAATGCAACACGCCTCATTAAGCAGTGATAGCTTGCAATTACGCTTAGAAAGTGATGAAAAATTAGTAAAAATTGTCACCGTACACAAAAGCAAAGGGCTAGAATACGGCATTGTCTACTGCCCTTATTTATGGACAGACAGCATTCGCAGCTCCTCCTCCGATGCCGCGATTATGTTTCATGCAGATGACACTGAACATACCCCCTGTTTAGACATTGGATCAGCGCAACGAGACACAAGCATCAAGCGATTAGAGCAAGAAACCTATGCCGAAAATATGCGTTTACTCTACGTGGCACTAACACGCGCAAAATACCATTGCACCGTAGTTACCGCACCCAGAAAACTCAAAGGTTATGTTGATCGCTCCGCACTCGGTTGGTTATTAAGCAATGGCGAAACCCCAAACAGTAAAAACTTCCATGTTGCCTATCAACAAAATATGGAAGACCTAGTCGCACAATCATCCACCACCATTGCCATCGAAGTCTTGCCAGAAAGTACCGCAGAGCAGGGCGCGTTACACTATCAAGCACAACAATCAAGCCGCCATTTAAGCGCCCGCAGCTTCTCGTCACGTATCGAAAAAGATCATCGTGTCAGTAGTTTTAGCGGTCTCAGCGCAGGACACCATAGCGAAACGCCCGACCATGATAACGACACCTTGTTTAACGCTGTCGTGCCAGCTGAAAATGCAGTGGACGAATTCCCACGCGGTGCGAGAGCAGGAAGCTGTCTCCACGAAATGTACGAGCACAATGATTTTAGGCAGGAACTACGCATGGATGAGGAGAGTGAGATCGTAAAATCACTCGCCAAATGGGGATTCGATGTCGAGTTAGCAGCAACAGCACAGGCATTACTAACACGTAGCCTACAAGCACCCTTATCAGCCGAGCTAAAACTAGCCGATTTAAGTAATCAGCAACGCCTTAATGAAATGGAATTTTATTTGCCCCTGTCGTTATTAAAAGTAGAGGATTTAAAACAAACCCTGTTGCAATATTTACCCACAGAAGGCTGGCAAGTGGTGCGCGATGCCGTACATAGTTTGCAGTTTGAGCAGGTAAGAGGCTATCTAAAAGGCTATATCGATCTGATTTTTGAACATCAAGGGCAGTATTACGTTGCCGATTATAAATCTAATAGCTTAGAAGACTATGATGAAGCAAGTCTATTCGAGGCAATGGCACACGCGCATTATTATCTGCAATACCTTATTTACAGCGTGGCGTTACACCGTTACTTACAAAAACGACTGCCCGATTATCACTACGAGACCCATTTTGGCGGCGTGTATTACCTCTTTATACGTGGCATGTCGCCAGACAATAGTGGCAGTGGTGTATTTTACGACTTGCCACCCTATGCACTGATCCATGCCTTAAATGCACTCTTCGGAGGTGAGCAATGAGCGACCCTATCAGCTACGAACCACTAGACCACCAACTAGCAGACTTGCTCGAAGAATTGGCAAAAGAAAAACACGACACACTGCGCCAATGGGTATTAGACCTAAGCAAAAAAACACGCGAGGGCAGTATCGCCTTAGCCTGCGACACCGCACCAGCCAGTGTGTTACTGCAAACCAAAGTAGTAGGCGATGCAAGCGCATTAAAACCTGTGATATTTGATAATGGCTACCTTTATTTATACCGCTATTGGCTTTATCAACAGCAGTTAGCCCAGCAGATAAACGAGCGTTTGCAGTTGTGTAATGAGGCGATTGATAAAAATACTTGGAAACAGCGTTTAGATTATTACTTCTCACAAGATAACGACAGCGAGGCGATTAACTGGCAACAAATCGCCGCTGCATTAGCTTTAAAGACACGCTTATTAATTATCTCAGGCGGGCCTGGTACAGGCAAGACCACCACCATCACGCGCATTTTGGCACTTTTGATTGAGCAAAATACACAAGCCGAACAACCCGCCTTGCGCTTCTCCTTAGCCGCACCGACAGGCAAAGCCGCCATGCGAATGAGCGAGGCAATACGTGACTCGATTGCACGCGAAGGCGATAAATTAAGTAAGGAGATTATTTCGCAACTCCCACAAGATGCTAGTACCATTCATCGTCTACTTGGTTATATACCCAACAGCACTCACTTTCACTTTAATAAAAACAACACCTTAGCAACGGATGTCGTCATTATAGACGAAGCCTCAATGATCGACCTTGCGCTAATGAGCAAACTATTTGCCGCCATCCCCGCCACCGCAAGCGTGATTTTATTAGGCGATAAAGACCAACTTTCATCGGTAGAAACAGGCTCAGTCTTTAACGACCTCTGCGCCACTGCCGACAACCACTACAGCACCGCAACCCGTGCCTATTTACACGCAATCACAGGAAAATCACCACAACAAACCGCAGCCAGTCCCGCGTCGGCAATCGAAGATCATATTGTTTGCTTACAAAAAAGCTGGCGTTTCGATGCACAGAGCGGTATCGGAAAACTCGCCACTGCCGTCAATAAAGGTAACTTTTCGACCAGTGTTAGCGTCTTAGAACACGCCGATTATCCCGATGTCGAACGGGTAGTATCTGCCGAGTTAAAACGTAAACAACTCAGCGAGCCGTGGCAAGCCTATCTGCAAGCTATCAAAAGCAAGGCAGACTTAGACGACATCTTTACCATCTTCAACCAGTTTCGCATACTCACCGCACTACGCAAAGGCATGAACGGCTGTGTCTACCTAAATACACAAGTCGAAAAACAACTCTCGCAACAAAATAAATTCAACACAGGGAAACGCTGGTATCACGGTCGCCCCATAATGATCACCGCAAACAGCTACCGAACAGGCTTATTTAATGGCGATATCGGCATCACCCTAATCGACGCACAAGGACAAGCCAAAGTCTGGTTTCAAAGCAAAGACGGCACAAAAGCCATCTCCCCCGTGCGCCTACCGCAACACGAAACCGCATGGGCAACCACCATACACAAAAGTCAAGGATCAGAATTTGATAAAGTATTAATGATACTGCCAACAGAAGACACCGCCGTATTAACACGACAGTTAATTTATACAGGCATAACGCGAGCGAAACAGCAACTTGTGTTAGTCGCCAATAAGCAAGTATTAAAACTCGGCATAGAAAGAGAAACCCCACAAGCAACACAAATTCAAACGGCTTTGATGTAGTGGTTAAGCTGGTTACGAGGCTCTAGTGGTAGGGTGGGCAATCTTCTCTGCCCACCAAATCCCTGTAACTGGTGGGCAAAAAATACTGCCCACCCTACGAGTTTAAGAGAACTGTTTAGCACGTAGTCTGTGTTAGCCTCGTTCCTATCGCTCCTGCGTGGGAATGCATAATTGACGCTCCAGCGTCAACCGCACAGTCGATGCAGGAGCATTGAAAACGGTATTCCCACGTAGGAGCGACGGGAACGAGTGGTTTAAAAAGATACTGCTTCTTAGCCTACGAGTACGTAGCCTGCATTGAGTGTACGAAACACAGGCTACCTTGCTTCAGAAGAGAGGGTGATTGATTAAGAGTGTTCAACTACCCATTGCGTAACGAATTCAGCCGTTTCTGCACATTGATCACCACGGTTATCAGAGAATTCTTTATATTCTTTTGCTTGCCACATGTCGTAAGTTTTACCTGTAAATTTCTGTTGTAAATCTTGACAAGTTAAACCACCAAATTTCTTTTCAAATTCTTGGGTTAATTGATTACAAGTAGAAAAGTTTCCAATAAATTTACCTTTGTTAAATTTATCTCGATCTCGTCCTCGTTTGCTACCAAGTACCATTAAACCACCCACCAATGATCCACATAAACCAATTCCTGTTAATCCACCACCGCCTGATAAACCATGGCTAGCTTTGATTAACTCATCGGTAATTTTATTATTTGGCACTGTTTCTTTCACGGCAGCAAGTACACATTGTGGGCAACATCCATAATCAACTTCATAAGTTTTGGCGATTTTAGCTGCGTTTTCTGCAATTTCAGTTTTATTTTTCATCATAGTGTGATTCTTCTTATGTTTTATATTTTTGTATATCGGGAAAATTGTACCTAAATCTGTGACTTCAATGCGGATAACGATAACAGGGGGGTGGTAAGAGATTGGTTTAGTTCGAGATTTTAAAAAATCTTAGCTTCATCCATAGATTAAGCAGGTGTTTTTAACTCGTGATAAATCAATGACTTATTCTCTATGTTGTAATGAAATAACGGATTCAGATCCTCGCAGAAAGGATTCTAGGACAACATTGGTAAAAATCAAGGTAATAGCAGATTATTGGCTTTATTTTAGCCTCGTTCCCATCGCTCCTGCGTGGGAATGCATAACTGACGTTCCAGCGTCAACTGCACAGTCGATGCTGGAGCATCGAAAACAGCATTTCCACAGAAGCGACGGGAATGAGTGATAAATAGGTGCTATTCTCAGACAAACTCCTAACAATGTTACTTTTCCTATACTGGCACTTACTAATCAGCAATATTAAAAATTGACTCCAAAACAGTGCCTTTAAACTGTAAATCCCCATAGGGTGCAATATCATCTTCATCGATGGCACTTGAGCCGATAATACCAAGGTGATACTCATTGTTTATAAAGTACTGATAGCCTCCATAGTCTTGTCTTGGGTTATCAAATAATGCCATGGGTGAGAAGCCAAAAAGTCCATTTTCTTTTAATGTCGTTTTTAATTCTGCCAATCTTTTATAGGTATGATTCGCTTTTTCTTGCCAGCCGTTATAGCTTATTTCATTGTCTTCTATTTGCTGATTATTATTACTATCTGCATCCCATGTTGCGGTCATAATAGCAATGTAGGGTAAGTAAATAGGTTTGTTATATTTGTCATGTAAGAATTTTGAAAAATTGGCTACTCTTTCTGCTAAAAAATCAATACCTAACTCTTCGTCGGTAAATTTTCTTGGGTTGGGTGTGTTCCAACCGCCAGGATTATTATAATCTCTGCTAAATTGTCCAATCATTTGATGAAAAGAGATAAAATCTAATTTGTCTAGCAAATCATTAAAGACAATTTGTGGCTTTTCCCACGCATATACATCGCCTAAAGCACAGTTTGCATAACCACATTTACTATCAGTATTCGTTACGCCTCGACTTCCTGTATCCATCATGCTTAAAGAGACTAAAAGCTCAGGATTCTGTGTTTTTATGGTGTCGATGGCGTATGAGATAATGGATGCAAATTCGTGTTGCGTATCTGCACTGGCTAAGACAGGTTGTTTATTAAATTCTGGCTCCATAATGAGAATTTTTTTACCCTTTAACTTTTCTAGAAAGTTAGCGACTTTAATATTATCTAAAGCATAAGCATCTTGTTTTGCAGAGTCTGGCATTCCTGTTATTAACTTATCACCAAAATACCAATAATTGAAAACAGGGATATATCCTGCGTCCATCAATGCTTGGATTGACGGAATGTTATACCAACTTTCTTGCCAGCCATCGACAAACCAAAAGGTAATGAATTTGCTTTTTTTGAGGTAGTTGTGGAGTGTGGAGAATTTAGCAGCATCAAAGTATTTAATCTTGGCGTAACTGGCATTATTTCCTATATCATCATCCAGTACTAAGCTTCGTGCAGAAACATAAATCTTTTCGCCTGCTGTGGTTGAAGAAAAAGGGAAGGATGAAGAACCACCAAAACCAACATGAAATTCATTAAAAAGAGGGTCGATAGATGATTTGATAATATTAAGTATTAATGGTGAACTGCTATTCGCACTAGCATCTTGTAATACAATAGAAAAGTACTTTATCCCATCTGCACCAGAGGTATCTAGGTCTATAGATTGCTCTCCATTATTAGCAATAACACCTTTTTGAATACCATTAATCCAAATCGTTGCACCTGCCTCTCCCTTTAATATAATCGTTTGAGTATCACGACTTGTTTCTGTTGGTATTGTGCTTAAAGTGGGTTTTAAAGGAGCGATAGTATCAACAACAATAACGCTTCTAGTGACTTGATCTGCTGAATTATTAGCGGCATCTTTAACATTGAAAGTAACCAGATACGTGCCTATATGGTCGGTATCAACAGGGTTATTGACTTGAATGGCAGAGCTAATGTCACCGTCAGTATCATCTATTGCAGTTGCTCCCATATCATTATAGTTCGTAGTTCGCTCCACTGTTACTGTTGTCTTTCCAAGTAAGGAGATAATAGGTTTTGTGGTATCGCTAGCTTTTACAATATATACCGTACGTGTTACCTGTATCGCATGGTTATTAGCTTTGTCTTTTACATTATAAGTAATTAGGTAAGTACCTATATGGTTGCTATCAACAGGATTATTGACTTGAATGACAGAGCTAATATTACCGTCGGTATCGTCTGTCGCTATTGCGCCCGCATCATGGTAAGCCGTTCCCTGTTGTAAGGTAATATGTGAGCTACCTAGTAATTTGATAATAGGTTTTGTGATGTCGTTTACAATAGGTTTATCTTTTTCTGGATTACTCTTGTCACTGGCATTACACCCCGCAATAAATAGTCCTAGCATAATGAGCAGAAAAATATTTTTCATTGATTCCCCCTTCAATGATGTCAGTAGTGCCGACTATAGCGTATATGATGGCTAAAAATATAGCATATAATTTATCTCTTCTTTTTAGATGATAGAAATGGGAATGGAAATTTAATATGTGAAAGACTATAGTAAGTTTTGTAGCTTAATAATATACCCGCATTTCGTACCTCAACGCAGGCTACTATGCTTAAAAGGCTATGTTACGACATAATTGATCGGCATTTTTTAGTAGGGTAGGGATTCTATTTTTCCCATGCATTGACTGTATTCTTTCTTTTGCTTTTTCAGTGTCAATACCAATGGCAGTGACGTATAAAGGCTTTTCACTTTTTCCTCTGTATATCTGATATTTAGACGATATATCTTTAAAAGGCTTTTTCGCAACACCAATAATTGGGATGTTATTATTTAACGCATCATACAAATATTTTCCTAGCCCTGCTTCTACCTCTCCGTCTAGAAATACATACCCATCTATAATGATTATTTCAGGGTTTAGCTTGTGCTTTTTTATCAGCCCTATGATGCAAGGTAGCTCTCTTTTATAAAATTTTCCTGGTTCATATTCTTGAATATTACTTTCCTGAGACAGCAATCTTTGTGAAGCCACGGGGCTGCTCCATGAGTCAAATAGAATGCCGCCCGTGAGAGCAGAATTTTCTGAGTATTGAACATCTACGACTAGCTTCATTTAATGAGAACCTATAGGAAAAAAAGGAATGGTTAGCATGTAGCCTGATTGTACTCCCGTTACCTTGCTCACTCTATCGGCAAATCACAGTTGTGATTCCACAGGTAGTATTCTCATTAAGTTCATCCAAAAGCGTTGGCTGATGATGGTATCAGGTTCGCTAGTTAGTATTTTGTTGTTTTTACGGTCGTGCCAAATAATATGGTTGTTGCGTAATTCGAGGTGGTAGGCGAGTTCATTTAGGTTTTTATCTAGCCATTGCGTAATACGACCTGTGATTTTGGATGAGTTAATTATTACGCCTATTTCTGTATTTTCATACAGAGAACGGGGGTCGATATTCATTGAGCCTACATATAATTTATTGCGATCAAAGCTGATAACTTTAGCGTGTAAACCCGCTTTAACAGGTCTATTAAAGAGTTTTTGCGCACGTTGTAGTAGGTTGATGCTTCTGTTGGTCGATTTGAATTCATAAAGTTTCACGCCCATGCGTAACAAGTCTTTGCGGTAGCTGTTGTAATGTGCATTAACAATTTTCATATCGGTTGATTGATAGGAGTTTGTTAGTACGCTTATATTAACACCTTTGTCTCGCAGACGTTGAAAATAGCGTAAGCCTCGATGACCAGGAATAAAGTAGGGGGTGATAATAAAAATCTCATTTTCAGCTTGTTTGACAAAGGACTCGAATGCTTTAACGTTTAGTTTCTTTTCATGGCGATTAGGTTTTTGCAGAATTTTATTGGGTGAGTCTTTAATTAAAACAGCATGTGCCCACTGGAATTTGAGCGTATTGTGCTGAATTTGTTTGACTAAAGGGGATGTTCTTAGCGCCTTGAAAAAATGCTTCATCATTGGGCTATGTTTAAAACGA
This sequence comes from Aquificaceae bacterium, assembly GCA_003972955.1. GTDB lineage: Bacteria > Pseudomonadota > Gammaproteobacteria > Thiotrichales > Thiotrichaceae > JAGLBW01. The sequence continues at coordinate 6,198 of QOAQ01000030.1, read as the reverse complement.
TCAGTTTGAGGAGGGATAGGTTTCGCAAGGTTTGATACTTTAATGGTCTTCTTGAAATTCCAATAGGTATCAAACGATGCAGATACTTTTTGCGTGATAGGCCCTACTGCAAGCACTTCCATACCACTAAAAACACGTTTAGATTGAGCTTCTGAATACTCATTACCAATATTGCGACTTCCTATTATCATGAATTTATTATCAATGGTGACCGATTTATTGTGCATACGGCGGGTAATTTTTCCGACTTGAAAGATGTATTGCAGTAAGCGTGGAGAGTGACGGCTAAAGGGATTAAATATCCGTACTTCTATATTAGGGTAGCGGTCAATAGCGGCTAATTTAGCGGTTTGTCCTTGTAGCTCGTAATCATCCAATAAAATACGCACACGAACACCTCTATTCGCGGCCTGCCTTAAGGCTTGATAGAACAGGTAGCCTGTTACATCGTCACGAACTTGGTAATATTGCACATCAATACTTTTTTCAGCACGTTTAAATAATGCAGTACGCGCGGCAAAAGCGTCTAAGCCACTGCCTAATAATACAAAGCCAGACTTCCCTTTGTGCTGTTTAATTTTTCTCTGATAGGCTCTTGCTAGGCTGGTTTGTGTTACATCTTTTAGGGCATAACTGGATTTACGGTCAATTTGGGGGGTAATAGAAGAGCTACAAGCTGATAAAATAATAATAAAAAAGAGAGGAATTAGTGGTATCCACGGAGGAGAAAAATAGACTCGATTATTATTTTTTGATAATTGTTTCATCTGTTAGAGACCTGTATATTTATAATATTAGGAAGTTTCAATCAGGGATAAAAGGGCATTTAAGCTTTGTATAGATATTCACTTAAATAATTTCCCTTCGACTCCGCTCAGGGAGCTAGTTTCCTGAGCGGAGTCGAAGGGAGTGGAAATTTAATATATGAAAAACTATAGATTATTTAATGATTATTTAATTCCGAGTCCTTATAGCTTATAAGGTATAAGGTTTATTTTGATCGCATGTATGGATGAGTGGGGGATGTTTGCTTATGAATTGTTCAGTAGTGCAAAGCTCAGGGTGCGGGTAATGCGGGTAAGAGAATAAAAATCACAGTGATACCACTGTTACCACGTATGCCTTGCCATCATGCTTACATATTCTTGTAAGCGTGGGGGAGCGGATGAAACCACACCTTTTTTATCCATTTTCTTACACATTATCGCTCCTTTGCTACTGGAGTAATCGCCGAGTTTGTGATTATCCCAGTACACTTCAAAGCGATGATTGCCTGTCATTGCTAATAATTTTGTTTGTATTCCTGCGCCTGCACAATCTGCTGTTGCAATGCCAGAGTTACTGCGTCGATGTGTTGCAGATGCGTTAATTTCGATAAGACTGCCTTTTAAACTACGACGAAAAGTAGCGTTTGCTGTGAGTTTTTTATTACTCCAATGATTTGCACTAGAGGAAGAACACGACGAGTTTAGCGGGAAGTAATACACCTTAATATCGTTGTTTTTCTTTGTATAAAGACAAATAGATCCTTCGTTATTAAGCTGTGTTTTGGTAAAACTTGGATTATTATTTGGGGGCGTTTTAGGATTATGACCTCCACAAGCAGTAAGCAGACTAGCTAACACAATAGATGAGACAATCGGGCTAATTTTAATATTCATTGTAAATACTCCTTTATGACTCAATTTTTTGAGTCTTCTGTGTGTGATAAATAATGATGCTACTGTAAAAAGATAACTGTGATTTATTGCCATTACATTTAATATTATTACCCTAACAAGCATAAGGTAATTAGGATAGACTGCTAAATTCCAACCTTTAACGAGATATACAAAAGTATGAATATATTCCTTCGCCTTTTTATGCCTCCTGCTAATACCACATCTTTAAAAGAGAAGGCGCTTTCTGCTTTTGCCTCTTTGCTTGCGATTGGTTTGGTTTTATTTTTTAGTAAGTTTTTTCTCCCTGCTGAGGACATACCGTGGGTAGTTGCTTCAATGGGGGCTTCGGCGGTGTTGTTATTTGCTGTACCTTTGGGACCATTATCACAACCGTGGTCATTTGTTGGCGGACATTTATTGTCGGGGCTTATTGGTGTGACTGTCGCTAAATTAGTGCCTGATGTTTTAATCGCTTCTGCGCTTGCAGTTTCTTTGGCTATTTTTGTAATGTATGTCACCAGTTGCTTACATCCACCTGGTGGTGCGACTGCTTTGTCTGCTGTGGTTGGTAGCTCTGCGGTGCATGAGTTAGGTTATACCTATTTACTCACGCCTGTACTGTTAAATATAGTCGTCATGTTGAGCTTTGCACTACTTATTAATAATCTGCTACCCAATCGTTACTATCCCAATACCTTAAAAGCCTATCGAGAAGAAAAAAACACATCATTAGGTGATGATAAAGTGCAAGCATCGCTGAGTGTTAGCCGTGAAGATATTAAATACGCGCTACAAAAAATGGGTGAGTTTGTTGATATATCAGACGATGACCTTGGACGTATCTTCAATCTCTCTGCGGCACACGCCCGTCGTCAACGCATGGGAGAGGTTTTAGTGGGAGATATTATGACGCGCGATGTGATTAAGGCAGAATATGGCGATGATGTTGAAGACTTATGGATGCTTATGGCGAAGCATAAAATACGTAGTATTCCTATTGTTGATAAACACAATAAACTCCAAGGCATTGTTACGATTGCTGACTTTTTAAATCAGGTGAAAATGCCAACGGATGAGCCATTAAAAGTACGTTTTGAGAAATTCCTCAAACGTTCAACAGGGCGAGAAACGTCTAAACCTGAGTATGCGGGGCACCTAATGAATAGTGCAGTTATTACGGTGCATCCCGATCAACATATCTTGGATTTATTTCCCATCTTTTACGAAAAAGGCATACATCATTTACCTGTTGTTGATAATGACAATAAATTACTGGGGATGACGACACCTAAAAATTTATTAATAGCTTTACATGCGGACTTAAAGACATGATGTATTTTTGGAATTCTGGTATGACTACAAATTAACGTTTAAAAGCTTGCCCCAAAGACGCTGGAATTATCATGCATAATTTCTTTTTAACGGCATGATTCAAATTATACCAAGCAGTAAGGGCGGCATTTTGATTTTTTGATAATTGAAATTTTAAACCATCAGGATTATTCACACATAATAGAGCTTCTATAAGCTCACTTAACGACGCAAAACGGTTGGCGGAATGAAAGGAGAGTCCTTGCCGAAAAATAGCCCATTGATTATCAGTCATCACCTCAAGACGTGTTGCTCGACATTTTCTGATAAGTGCTTGCACGCTATTGTCACCATCGTAAGGGTGGTGATTATAAATTAGCTGATAAGCAAGTAATGTTAGGTTAAACACATTGTCTTGAATTGCTACGTCGCGCCCAAAACATACTTCAGGGCTTGCGGTTGTTGCCTCCTGATTTGGCACTGCTCGAGAAGGTAGCATCTCACGTTTGAGTAACTCATGCTTTGCTGCGACAATCGCACTATCTAGTAGATATAAATGCTCGTCCTTACTGATATAGATTGAATCAATTTCTATTCTGCCATGTTGCATATCCACAAGAGATAACTGTTCGATCATGTCCTTTAGTTTAATTAATAAAAAAGAAACCTGTTGATAATTCATTTTCACTGATTTTCTTTTTATATAGGAGCTCAACATTTCTCCTGGTGGAAGATCATAAACTAAGGCTTTTTTATTCTTATTCAGCTCCGATAAGTTCACTGTCGCTAAGAAATCAATGGCATTTTGCTTTTTTAAATACCTTTTTAAAATATCTATACTTTCTTCGCTCTGAAAATAGTTAGGTAATTGTTTAATATAAACATAGGATGTGAGTGTACTGTATTGCTCAAGCAATTTGCTGTCGGTACTGCATGATATGTCTCCCGTCTTCGTTTCACATATTGGTTTACCTAGGCTAAATCGATGGCGATATTTAGCTAATCTGTCTGTTTCGCAAGATACTAAAGGCATCATGAGTAATCACTCCTAACAAAGTTTATGGACTTTGTTTTTTTGAATAATAATAGTAGCAACACGTTATAATTTTCCATTAATCTGAATGTCATAAAAAAATAATTGACTTATGAATAATTAGCGATGCGAAGCAGATAAGCCGATTATCTTTGTCGATAAATGAATTTTTTATTCCTAATAAAGACAACTATTCCTGTGGTTCATTTTGAACTCAACGAAGCTCTGGAGTAGACTGCACTAGGAGCTTGTCCGAGAATAGAACAAGCTACTGCAAATCCGCCTGATTGCACCTATTTTCAGTTCAAATTCGTCAAAGGGAACAACCATTCTCCTCATTTGAACTAAAAATAGGCACTAATCAGTCAAATTTTCGCTACGCTTGCTATTCTCGGACAAGCTCCTAGGAGGCTGTCCGAGAACTAACGTTTAAAAATCACAAGCACAACATATAGTATTTTTATTAAGCATAAAGCACTATATATTGATTGAAATTTTTATTTTTTGAGTTCTCAGACAGCCTCCTAGCTAATTTATCAATAAATAAAGGATTCTAATGAAAACGTATCTATGTCTCGTTTGTGGCTTAATATATGAAGAAGAAAAAGGTTGGCCAGAAGATGGCATTGCACCTGGTACAAAATGGGAAGACGTACCTGATGATTGGGTTTGTCCTGACTGTGATGTCGGTAAGGATGAATTTGAAATGATGGAAATATAATTTTTAAGACAACAAACTGGGAATTATTACATGGCAGGTCATAGTAAATGGGCGAATATCAAACATAAAAAAGCGGCTAATGATAAAAAGCGCGCTAAAGTCTGGACAAAAATTATTCGAGAAATAACCGTCGCGGCAAGGGAAGGGAAAACATCTGACCCTAATGCACACCCGCGTTTACGTCTCGCGGTTGACAAAGCCCTTGGCGCAAATATGACAAAAGACACCATTGAGCGTGCCTGTAAACGGGGAGCGGGCGAAACCGAGGGCGCTAATTATGAAGAGATTCGTTATGAAGGTTATGGACCTGGTGGTGTTGCAGTCATTGTTGATTGCATGACCGATAATCGTAACCGTACCGTATCTGAAGTGCGTCATGCCTTTACCAAGTCTGGTGGCAATTTAGGTACTGATGGCTCGGTTGCCTATATGTTTAATAAAATAGGCGTTATCACCTATGCCCCTGATACCGATGAAGACACGGTGATGGAAGTCGCTTTAGAGGCAGGGGCTGAGGATGTGATTAGCGAAGATGATGGTTCTATTGAGGTCATTACCTCCCCAGAGGAATATACGGCAGTCAATAAGGCATTAAAAGAAGCAGGTTTAGTATCTGCTGATGCTGAAATCACCCTACGAGCAAATTTGCTAACGACATTGAATTTCGATGATGCTGAGAAATTATTACGTCTAATTGATGTGCTAGAAGATTTAGATGATGTGCAAGAAGTTTACTCAAATGCAGATATTCCAGATGAAATTTTAGAGCGCATGGAGTAAATGTCCATTATTAGAATCTTAGGTATTGACCCTGGTTCTCGTATAACAGGTGTTGGCATTATTGATAGTGACGGTCGCCACAGCAAGCATGTATTTAGTACCTGTATACGTTTAGGTAATGCCCCTTTTCCTGAGCGATTAGGCGCTATTTATCGTCAACTCGAAGAAATTATTGTTGAATATCAGCCACAACAAATGGCGATTGAAGATGTCTTTCTAGCTAAAAATCCTGCCTCTGCTTTAAAACTAGGTCAAGCGCGTGGAGCCGCTATTTGTGCCGCCGTTATGAAAAATATTCCTGTATCTGAATACAGCGCCCGTGAAATTAAACTCGCCACTGTAGGCAAAGGCAATGCCGATAAAAGCCAAGTGCAACACATGGTTAAAATCTTATTAAACTTGCAAGGAAAAATTCAAGCAGATACAGCCGATGGCTTGGCGATTGCTTTAAGTCATGCACATACTGGAGCGTTAAAAGCTAGATTGGAGGTGGCTAAAAGACGCTATTGACGAGGATATTGTAATAAAAACCACAGGTGATTAAGGGGGGCGGATGAAGCTATTATTACTCGGTGGAACATCCGATGCCATTAAGCTCTGCCAACTGCTTTTACAAGAAGGTTATGATGTTATTTACAGTATCAAAGGTTTGGTGCGTCAACCATCGTTACCGTGCGAGATACACTGTGGTG
>QOAQ01000016.1 GCA_003972955.1 Aquificaceae bacterium | reverse complement strand
TGTTGCACTTTTTGTGAAGGGAGTGACCATTCCCTGCAAAGTGCGCCTAGTGGCTAACCGCTTTCTGACTCGCTGTACCCATCAATACAATATTGTTGGAGTACTAGTACTCCAGCAATATTGTTTTGATGGAGTACTAAATTATTTGCATACACTAAAAAATAGACGCTTAGGCTTGCGCTTTGAAGCATTGATATTTTTTTGGCTTAGTATTAGTCCAAACTACGAAATATTACTACAGAATAAACAACTGATTACAGAAGGAAGAACCTTAGGTGAAATAGATTTTATTATTAAAGATTGTCGTACTCATCAACTTATCCATCTCGAAGTGGCGGTTAAATTTTACCTTGGAACAGAAGATTTAAGTGATCCTTACCGCTGGTTTGGCACAACCGTAAGCGATCAATTAGGTAAAAAAGTAGATCATCTCAAGCAACATCAAACGCAGTTAAGTAACAAATATCCAGAGCACTTCCCCTATCCTATCGATGCGCGTTATTGCCTCTTAAAAGGTCGCTTATTTTATCCTGATCATTCAAGCACAGCGCCTGAAGGCATCGCTAAATATCATCTAAAAGGTCATTGGTTAAGAAGCCACAAAACAACAAATGACAAACTCAAAATAAGCGCTATCGACAAACAAGACTGGTTAGCAACATTAAGCAGCGAACAACTACAACACTGCAATATATTGTCTCAGTACCCCATGCTAGATTCACCACAGTGCTATCTACGTTTAGGTGAAAATAAGGAGGAGTTAGAGCGTGTATTTATACTTCCACATAGTTTTAAATTTCCAAATTAACGAATAGGTGTTGTATAAATTCCTGTATCAATAATTGTCTCACGATAAAAACGATACCCTGCCGATTTGCCACCACAAATTTCTGTCATCTCGCCATCCGCATAATTAACTTGTACATTAAACCCTAAACCTGAATGATGATTTAATGCGAGAATACGCTTTTCTCCAACACGTAGTTGTACATTGGTTATTTTTTCTTGCAACTGATCATTTCCAAATTCAATAATCACGGAGGGAATTACCTTATCTGTTGCATTCACCAACTCAATAAAAATGGGCTGACTAGGGTAATCGCGTTCAAGCCAATATTTAGTTGCCAGCACACTCATCAACATTAGCCCTAAAACAATGATGATAAAATAACGTGATGTTAGACTTTTCATAAGACACACTGAATTCAATGGAGGAATTAACTACTATAGGGTATTGACCTTATTCCTTCATTGACGCTTCGCAACCTACCATTTGTAAGCTTCCTTATAGGGCTTTATCTGTATTAACATGGTTTTTTTCAAACTCTTTTCCTATACTCTTTTCACTCACAACGGATGTGGGATGTGTTAAGCAATTAATATAGAGGCAAGGGAATGAGAGAAAGTGGATGTCATTCTGCCGCATGGATTCGCGGCTTTTTTATTGTTTTTTTAATATTCCTGAGTGCCTGCTCAGATGATGAAAAACAAAGTGCGACACAACAAGCTAATACTTTCAGCCAAACTTCCTCTGTTAATATTATTCAAAGAAGTGAACCAAAACTTCAACGCCCTCCTTTCAGTCAGCTTATTCTTGATAAAATATCTATTGATTACCCCTATACTCCCACAAGAGATTTTAAAGATTTTATTAAAAAAATAAGGGGATACGCGCAAAGAAAAAATATTCGCGCACTACAAAATAGCTTATCACCTCTATTTCATTGCCAAGGGCTATCCTGTAAAGAAGGTGCTCCGATAGCAGAGCAGTTTGAAACCATTATCATAAGTTTAGGGAAACAACCTTGGAAACAGTTGGTAAAAATAATCGATACAAAATACTACCAACAAATTAATGGCAGTATTTGCGGCCCTGCAAATTTTATTTTTAATGGTGACGGACAAGATAAAACCACCACGAAAGGTTGGGGATATATTAATGGAAAAAGTGTACGTTTACGCAAAAAAGCCAGCATCAGAGCGCCTATTGTGACACACATAAGCCATAATGCCGTGAGACAACTATCTCCTATAAACCGAGCTAAAAAAGGGATGACATGGGTTGAGGTTGAAACACTAAAAGGACAAAAGGGATTTGTTGCAGAAAAATATTTTTTACCACTAAAATCTAAACAGATGTGCTATCAACAAATGCTAGGGGAGTGGAAAATTTCTGGTTTTAGAGATGCTATTAATTAAAAAAACGTATTTCACTTATAATCGCTCATGGGGTAGGTAAACGGTTACCAAACTATGGCTACTGTATATTAAATACTTGCTCCACCTTAAACGGATAATCAAACATCTCAAGCAATGTTTTAATAATATGTCGATGATCTTCAAACATTTTTTCAGGGTCAATTTCATCGATAGGTAACCAAAAAGCACATTTAGCATCATCTGCACCAAGCACTTCGACTAAGTTAGTCTCATCCTCCAATACAAATAAATACGCATGTGAAATAGTTCGCCCACGTGCTGACCGATAAGGACTATCAAAGACTGCACTACTGCTAATTTTGGTACGTAAAACTTCCTTTGATAACCTTATTTGCGTCTCTTCATGTAGCTCTCGAATCACGGCATCTTCCAATCGCTCATGTCCATCAACAAAACCACCAGGGACTGCTAATAAACCTTTGCCAGGATGCCCTGCTCGCTCTATTAATAAAACCCGATTATTTTGTACCACAACCGCATCAACGGTGACAAAAATAGGTGGATAAGGGGCAGACTCCCATGACTTCTTATACTGCTGGATAAAATCATATTCAGACTTTAAATACTGGAAAGCATCCTCCTGTAAATAATTCTGCAAGCTATTTGCAACAGCTTCGGGCAAACCTTTTGGTACTACTGCCTGTGAAAAATAATGATCACGCAACGGGGTAGCAGAAAGAGATTCATAAGAGCTGACATCAACAGCTCCCCACTGAGAAAATAAGGATAAATAGTAAGAGCTATGATCTTTACTATGACCAATTAAACCAATATTTGCTGATGATGTTTGCACATGACGCTCAACAACCATTTCAACTTGCTTCACCCATCTATCATCATTATAAAGATCCACCAAAGGAGAGATAATGATACGTTCAAGCTCTGCTGTAGAGAAAGATTGTCGAATAAACTGCTGACGCTCATCAAACGACCACGGGTTACGCACAGAACGAGGCTGACAACTAGAACCGACCAAAATAATGACCTTATCTGCACATTCTAAAGCAGTCCGTACCACCGCTTGATGCCCTAAATGAAACGGCTGAAAACGACCAATAAAAATCAAATAATCATAAGGCTTCTGTGACATATCGAGAGAATCTCTGTGGTAAGATATTAAGATTATAGAATTAATTGTATAGCCTTTTACATATTAAATTTCCATTCCCTTCACTTCGACTTCGCTCAGTACTTAGCGAAGTCGAAGTGAAGGGAAGTGAGGGGAAATTATTTAAGTGAATGTCTATATATCATAAAATAGAGACCAAACTATGCCGACCGTCCTCAGCATTCCTGCCTTCTCCGACAATTATATTTGGCTACTTTGCGACAACAAACAACAATATGCCGCAATCGTTGATCCTGGTGATGCACGACCTGTCTTAGAAACACTTAAAAACAAGCATATTCAACCCATCGCCATTCTCATTACTCACCACCATAGCGATCATATTGGCGGTATTCCTGCATTATTACAACGCTATCCAGATATTCCTGTTTATGCGCCAAAAAATGAAAAAATTTCCCATTGTACTCACCCAGTACAAGAAGGCGATATTATCCAACTCGATAAAATCAACCACACATTACAGATTTTAGATACACCAGGACACACCGCAGGGCATATTGTTTATTACGATAATGAAAACCTATTCTGTGGCGACACCCTATTTGTCAATGGATGCGGGAGAGTGTTTGATGGTACGTTAAAAGACCTACACCAATCACTCGAAAAACTAGCCAAACTACCGCCAGAGACAAAAATATACTGCGCCCATGAATACACCCTAGATAATATTGGCTTCGCTAAATGGGTAGAAGCAGATAATAAAGACTTGCAAGCAAAAGAAAAAAACTGCTGGGAATTAATAGACAACGACAAACCCACCGTACCCTCACGACTCAGCGATGAATTAAAAACCAATCCATTTTTACGTTGTAATGAAGCTACCGTTATTGATAAAGCCGAACACTTTGCAGGAAGAAAGTTGAATAATTCAGCTGATGTATTTGCTGCTATTCGGCAGTGGAAAGATTCAGAGTATGATTAACGGTGAATCGGTAGTAGTGGATCTGCATATTTTGGATTTCTATTAGTGCGTTTAAACACAAACAGAAACCCAAAGTATGTAACATTTGTTATTTCTTAATTACTCAACCACAATGCGCGCATTTAAAGCTTGTACTGGACGATTATTCGGCGCTAATAAGGCGGATTGAAACGTTAATACTTGTTTTTGCGATACGTGACGTGGTGTTTTCATAACGATCCAACGTATACCTTCAGTACAAGGTGGTGTTGTTAACGAGCCATTAAAGCGATAGTAATTTTTTACATCTGCCTCAAATTCTAAGGATTTCAGTGCATTTGTATCTAATTTATGCCCTTCACCAGCCTTTAGCGGCATGTCTTTCCATAATACACTCAGCAACTCATCATCGTCACCTGGCTCAAACATAACGGATACTATCGCTATTTGATGTTTGCTATTTACGTGTACAAATTGCGCCTCTAAAGGAAAGTTTTTTCCATTAATTGTATTTTCGCTAGGTGTATGAAAATGGAATTCTTTAAGTTTAAATTTCTCACCATCTAAGGTAATCTCACCGCCAGACCACATATTCACCTGCACGGTATGTCCGTTATTAACAATATCGGATGCTGATAGCATATTATATTTAAAATTAATCGCAGGAAGATTCGCATCTACAGCGCCTTTGATATCGATAGGTGATTGATTTTTGCCTGTTTGACAGGTTTTAAACTCTGGTGATAACGTCCCCCACTTTTCAACACCCGCTGCACCTTCATACCCCCAATGTGGTACTGCGGTATGAGCTGCTTTTTTTTCAGTCACGTGTTCTGGAGCTTGTGCCATTAACACATTTCCCGATAATAAAAAGATCGAAGAAAGCAGTGCTACTGATAATTTTTTTCTCATAAATTTCCCCTAAAAATAATAAATATTCTCACCCTGATTAATGTTGAACACAGTATGTCGTAAAAATAGTAAAAACTACATAAGTGACATTGATTTTTAATAAAAAGACCTGAAAACAAAGATCAGAAAGTTATGAGGATAAATTTCTCAAAATCAAGGCGAAGAATTACTGTTATAAAAAACAAAAAGGCTGTATAAGACCCACCACGACCTTATACAGCATTCTATTACTAATACATTATTTTTAGTGATTGTTTTTTAGCTCCTCCACTCTTCTCGCCATGATGTAGTAAAAGGAGCTAATAGTAAATTACGCTTCTTGAGATACTATCTTTTCAAATCGCTGCATCTCACTACCATGTCCTAAATCAATCGCGGCATGGGCAAATTCATGTGCGGTCAATGCTTGGAAGTTATCACTAGAGCCTGGCTTTATATCATTAAGGTTCATAAAAACACGACCATCCGCATTGCCCCAGCTGGTATTGTCGCTACGCTTACCTACCGACACTTCAAAAGTGCTATTTGGTGAGCTATCAATCATACTTTTAAAGCTAGGGCTGTTTTGATAAAGATCAGTCATGGTTTGTTTTGTCTGCTGAACTTCTGCCGCACTAGCAGAGCCATCGCCACCTATTGTAACTTGCTTGTTACCTAGACTAAAATGTTGCACATGCTCTGTTGGCTTAGGTATTTGCCCATCACCTTTAGCAACATTTTCACCGACTACTTTATTATTTTCTATTTTACCGGGGCTTGTATTCTTAGCATTATGCGCTCCCCCTGATGGTGCTCCGCCCCCCGATCCTGAAGGAGAACCAGAGGGTGATTTTCCTTCACCTTTACCTTTGTTTTTTCCTTCTTCTGTGCCACTCAACATAGCAATTAACTCTAATAGCATGGTTAAAAGCTCTTTTATTTGTGCTTCTGACAATTTTTCAGCTGGTTTTCCTACATCTTGGGCTTGAGTTGCTACAGGTGCGCCTTCATTTACTTTTGCATTACGCGGAGAATCGCCTGATAAGGCTTGATTAAAGTCGCTGACATCGACTGGTTTTGGTTTTTCTAAAACAGGGTTTGCAATATTACCCGACCCTGCGATGGTATCAGCATCCATGCGGGCGTTATTATCATACATCATTTTTATTAGACCTCATCCTTGAGAAAATACAAAAAAGTTCGTATTCATCCCTGTATAAGACCTTATTTCAGCGTAACGCACAAGACCACTTATCGCCAATAAAGAAACGGCTATCTTTTAAAGATTAATCAATGACTTAAAACCAATCAGAGAGAGCAAAAATTAATCATTCATTCTGATTAATCACAACCTCTAAACCTAAACGTTGTTTAAATTCATCCATATACTGGCTAGGTACAGAACAGCTTAATGTGACTAAATCACCGTATTGAAGATCACCTACTTTTCCATCAACTTCAGATAATAAATAACGTACTTGCGACTCCTCCGCATAAGGAAAACTAAGACTCAAGTCCTCCATTGCAATTTTCATCACATATTCTGCTTGCTTTATTGCCTCGCTGACAGAGCTAGAATAAGCGCGTGCCAAGCCACCTGTACCTAGTTTTATACCACCAAAATAGCGCACCACTGCGACAGCAATATCACCTACCTCACTATGCTCTAGTACATTTAACATCGGCTTGCCTGCCGTGCCACTTGGCTCACCGTCATCACTCATTGATTTCAAAAAGGTATCGGGTGCACCTGCAATATATGCCCAACAAACATGACGTGCATCAGGATACTGTTCTTTTATCGACTGAATCCACTGTTTCGCAATATCAGGAGAATCGGCAGGTGCTATCCATGTGAGGAATTTGCTACGTTTAATCTCTTGCTCATAAAAAGTGACACCAGCGGGAATGCGATAACTACTTTGCTGTATTTTTTTCATTAAATTTTCATTTTCTTCTGCACATAATCTCCTAATTTCATTACTAAGATAAATGATCAAAGGAGATTATTATGAAATTTTGGCTACCCTACTTCACTATTCTAACAGCATTACCCTGTTATGCGGGTGATTATGCAAACGAACAAAGAGTATCGCAGCATACCGTTATCAATCAACAATGGGGATTAGTCGCCAGTGTCATTCGCTTTGATAAAAAACATCAAGCCCGCTTTAAATTGATTGATGTCGCATCACCTAAACCAAAAGATAATATTAGCAATTATTGGCAAGGCGATAAGCACAGTGTCATTATTAATGGAGGATATTTTGGTCGTGATTTTTCACCAGTTGGCTATTATAAAATCAATAATAAGGTCATTAATAAGCATGTCTCTAAAAAACTTTCAGGATTTATAGGCATTAAAAAGACGGGAGAAATAGCTCTACTGAGTAAAAGTGATTTGAAACAACAAACAAGCAAATCCTATTCTACCTTGATGCAATCAGGTCCTTATATTATCGACCCAAATGGACTGCTGGGTATTCATCATAATAACCATAAACGCTACCAACGTACCGTCATTGCCAGTACACGTTCAGGAGATATTCTGCTGATTAGCACCGCACCGATTAGCTTATACAACCTAGCCCATGCGCTGAAAAAAGAATTCCCCGATATTGAACGTGCGCTAAATTTAGACGGAGGTCCATCCTCTGCGTTGATGACTTCTGAGATGACTTTAATCAATCGTATGCCTGTGCGGAGTTATATCATGGCAACTTTGCAGTAATTAGGGTATATACTCCCACTCTATGTCTACTCAGCCTCCAAATATCAACAGTTACCCAAAATTCTGGCCACATAAAATGGGCTTAGTCCCTGCTCCGTTGCTGCCTATGTCGCGCGAGGAGATGAATGATTTGGAGTGGGATTCTTGCGATATTATAATTATTACAGGCGATGCTTATGTTGATCATCCTAGTTTTGGCATGGCAATTATTGGTCGTTTACTAGAGTCTCAGGGGTTTCGTGTCGGTATTATCAGTCAACCTGACTGGCGTTCTGCGGATGCTTTTCGTACCTTGAGTAAGCCAAATTTATTCTTTGCGGTGGCGGCGGGCAATATGGATTCGATGGTGAATCATTACACTGCCGAGAAAAAACGTCGGTCTGATGATGCTTACACTGCGGGCGCTGAGGCAGGTAAACGTCCTGACCGTGCAACCATTGTTTATACCCAGCGTGCTAAAGAAGCTTATAAGGGTATTCCTGTCATCATTGGTGGTATTGAGGCAAGTTTACGACGCATTGCTCAATACGATCACTGGTCGGAGAAAATACGTCAATCTATTTTGCTCTATGCCAAGGCAGATTTATTGTTATTTGGTAATGCCGAACGTGCGGTGGTGGAGGTTGCTCACCGTATTGCTGCTGGTGAAAAGATGAAAGACTTAAGCGACATTCGTGGCACAGCCTTTATGCGCCAAGGTATTCCAGCAGGTTGGACGGTATTAGACTCTAGCGATATTGACGAGCAAAAAAGCCTTGAGCATCCTCAAGCTGATCCTTATGCAGACACCACGAACAATCAAAACTGTGATAAAAATAAAGCAAGCAATCCTAACGCGGGCGCGGCGCAGGTCATCCACTTTAATGAGCGTCCAAAAGGCTTAAATCGTGACACTACCGTTATACGTCTGCCCTCTTTTGAGCAGGTTGTTAAAGACCGTTATTTATACGCACATACTTCGCGTGTTTTTCACTTAGAAACCAACCCTGGTAATGCGCGTGCTTTAATTCAGCGTCATGGTACGCGTGATGTTTGGCTTAACCCGCCCCCTATTCCCTTGTCGATGCGTGAATTTGATAGCGTATTTGAGTTGCCCTACACCCGCAAACCGCACACTGCCTATGGTGATCTAAAAATACCTGCCTACGATATGATCCGCTTCTCGGTGAATATTATGCGTGGTTGCTTTGGCGGTTGTACTTTTTGCTCTATCACAGAACACGAAGGGCGCATTATTCAAAGTCGCTCTGAAGATTCGGTGATCAAAGAAATTGAAGCGATACGTGACGATGTACCCGGCTTTACGGGGAATATCTCCGATCTTGGCGGCCCTACGGCGAATATGTACCGTCTGCAATGCAAAGATAAAAAAATCGAAGCTTCTTGCCGACGTTTAACCTGTGTCTACCCTACTATTTGTCCTAACCTTAATACCGACCATAAACCGCTCACTAAACTGTATCGACGCGCGCGGAATGTAGAGGGTATTAAACGTATTTTTATCGCTTCTGGTTTACGTTACGACCTTGCGGTACGCGATCCTGAATACATTAAAGAACTGGTGACGCATCATGTCGGCGGACGTTTAAAAATAGCACCAGAACACACCGAGGATGATACTTTATCGAAGATGATGAAACCGGGTATTGGCAGTTATCATCAATTTAAAAAGCTTTTTGAACGCTATTCAAAACAAGCAGGGAAAGAGCAGTATTTAATACCTTATTTTATCTCATCCCACCCTGGTACAAGTGATAAGGACATGCTGAATTTGGCGCTATGGTTAAAGCGAAATAATTTCAAACCAGACCAAGTACAAGCCTTTATGCCAACACCATTAGCAATAGCATCTGCGATGTACCACACAGAATTAAACCCATTGAAAAAGGTGACCAGAACCTCGGAAGGCGTTTCCATTGTACGCACGGGTAAACAACGCAAGCTGCATAAAGCGTTTTTACGCTATCATGACCCTGAGAATTGGGCGGTATTACGTCAAGCACTGCAACGCATGGGGCGCAGTGATTTGATTGGCAACGGTGAGGAACATCTTGTACCTTACTCCAATTCAGCCTCAACTAAATCACGTCGCTCACGTCAAGCTGAACGTGATTTGCATCATCGCATTCCTGTAAAAAAACGTCGCGCTAAAACTGGAGCTAAAAAAGCATCCACCAAACCACGTCGCAGAAGGCAAGGTAGATAATTTATAAAAGTAGGTTATTATTGTAACCGTTCACTCCCTCCCTGAACGGTTACTTATAGACATTCACTTAAATAATTTCCCTTCGACTCCGCTCAGGGTACTAGCTCCCTGAGCGGAGTCGAAGGGAATGGAAATTTAATATATGAAAGACTATATTTAGACTAATCGTATTGATCTGTACGTGTTGTGCTTCACTCACCGTACCCTCGACAAGCTCAGGGAACTTGAAAGGTGTGGCTAATAGAGAATCACAAATTAATACCACCACCATTATTTAGGTCTTATCAACATATAATCGATAACAATAAAACAACAAGGAATCCTCATGCAAAGCTCTCTTATTATCACTATTCTCGGCACTGATCGCGCGGGTTTAGTTAAATCAATTTCTGAAGCCGTTAACAATCATCATGGCAACTGGCAGGTCAGCCGTATGGTAAGAATGAGCGGTCAATTTGCAGGATTAGCGCATGTCTCCATCGACGCTAGCCATATTGAAGCACTCACTCAGGAGCTACTGACGTTACAAAATGATGATTTACAGATTTTAATCAAACACAGTGAGAGTGACGATGACGCATCAACACGCAAAACATTATCACTCGAATTATTAGGTCCAGACCGTGCAGGAATAATCCACGACCTTAGCAAGCAATTAACGGCTTTGAATGTCAATATTGAGAAGTTAGAAAGCGAGCAACGCGCAGCTCCAATGAGCAATGAAGTTCTATTTTATGCGGAGGTGACGCTAGGGCTACCCGAAGATGTAACGGAAAATGATGTGCAAAAAGCGATTGAAGAAGTCTCTGATTCTTTGATGGTTGATGTTAGTTTTAGCGCGTAACATCAATCATAAGCTATCTCTTCCAAACGAATCAAATCACATAAATACTGATTAGACCCTTCTTCCACAATCAGGTTTTGACGTTTAAATTCAGCAATAGTTCTACTCGCTGTTTCTGTGGTAATCGCTAGCATTGCGCCCATATCTTCACGACCAAATAAAGCACAAGTATTAGAACCATAGCTTTTACTAAGCCTTAATATTAAGCGCGCCACACGTTGTTTGGATGAACCTGTTGATAGCTCTGTCACCCAACTATCTGCCTCTTTTAGTGCGTGTTGCCAACGTACCATTAAC
Organism: Aquificaceae bacterium; assembly: GCA_003972955.1. Lineage (GTDB taxonomy): Bacteria > Pseudomonadota > Gammaproteobacteria > Thiotrichales > Thiotrichaceae > JAGLBW01. Next base: position 5,748 of record QOAQ01000016.1, on the reverse strand, counting down.
TCTCGGTAGAGGTGTGGATTTTTCGTTGCTAGTTCTTGCACTGCTTTTGTCGGATAACGGCAAATTTCAGCTTTTTGCAAGACGATGGCATCATGCTCGTATTGTCCATCTAAAATAGTCTCCAAACCCAATACATCAGAAACACCTAAAAGACGTACTATTCTTTGACTACCATCAGGTAAGTATTGCACTAGCTTTATTAAACCACTGCGGATGGTGTACATATATTTAGGCGCATCTTCAGCGCCATAAATTTTTGTACCTGCGCCTAGCTCAAATTGGTCTATTGGCTTATGCAATGATTCAAAATCACCTTCCGATAAACCTGCAAATAAAACAGAGTTACGCAAAGTACACTGCTTACAATTCGCCCTACCTTGCCACGCATCTTTTAAACTAACATGCTTCATTGTCATTCCTCCTTAGTAGATACTCTAACTCTAATTAGACAATCACTCCACACATAAAAAAGCCTAATAGGACGAGTAATCCTATTAGGCTAATGAGAGAATCTACATGAAATTCTTTGGAGAAAGTATTTTCTATAAACTCTGACTCTGCAAATACTCTTCATACGTGCCACGGAAATCAACGATTCCTTCTGGCTTAATTTCTAAAATACGGGTTGCAACGGAGGATACAAACTCACGGTCGTGTGAGATAAACATCAAGGTGCCGTCGTAATTTTCTAAGGCAAGGTTGAGTGATTCTATAGACTCCATATCCAAATGGTTAGTTGGCTCATCCATGAGTAAGATATTCGGTTTTTGTAAAATGAGTTTACCAAATAGCATTCTGCCTTGCTCTCCACCTGAGATCACTTTTACTGATTTTTCGCTGTCTGCTTTGGAGAATAAAAGACGACCGAGTGTTCCGCGTACTACTTGCTCATCATCGCCTTCTGCGCGCCAGTTTGTCATCCAGTCGAATAGGCTGATGTCTTCTGCAAAATCATCGGCATGATCCTGTGCGTAGTAGCCGATCTTGGCATTTTCAGACCATTTTATTAGTCCTGAGTCTGCTTCTAAATCACCTTCTAAACAACGTAAGAAGGTTGTTTTACCGACACCATTTGCACCGATAATAGCGATACGCTCACCGACATCAACCATTAAATCAAAGTCTTTGAAAAGTGGCGGTTCATCATCGTAATGTTTTGTTAGTCCTTTCACTTCTAGGGCTTGACGGAATAATTTTTTCTCTTGCTCAAAACGTATATAAGGATTAACACGGCTTGATAGCTTTACTTCTGCAAGTTCTATTTTATCAATTTGCTTGGCACGTGAGGTTGCTTGTTTTGCTTTTGATGCATTGGCAGAGAAACGACTAACAAATTCTTTTAATTCTGCAATTTTTGCTTTCTTTTTTGCATTTTCAGAGAGTAATCGCTCGCGTGCTTGGGTTGCGGCAAACATATACTCATCATAGTTACCAGGGAAGAGGCGCAACTCGCCGTAATCCAAATCAGCCATGTGTGTACAGACGCTGTTTAGGAAGTGACGGTCATGCGAGATGATAACCATGGTACTTTTACGTTCATTGATAATATCTTCTAGCCATCGAATGGTGTTGATATCTAAGTTGTTGGTTGGCTCGTCGAGTAACAATATATCAGGGTCTGCAAATAATGCTTGAGCAAGTAATACACGTAATTTCCACCCTGGTGCAACGGCACTCATAGGACCATTATGTTGCTCTAAGGGAATGCCGACGCCTAGCAATAACTCACCTGCGCGTGACTCTGCTGTGTAGCCGTCCATTTCACCAAATTTAACTTCTAAATCGGCAACGATCATGCCCTCTTCTTCACTCATCTCAGGTAGAGAGTAGATACGATCGCGCTCGGCTTTAACTTTCCATAATTCTTTGTCACCTTTGATGACGGCATCGACAACTGTATATTCTTCAAATGCAAATTGATCCTGACCGAGTACTGCAAAGGTTTCGTCAGGATCCATCGAGACATTCCCCGAGGTTGGCTCTAACTCTCCTGAAAGTATTTTCATAAAGGTAGATTTTCCACAACCATTTGCGCCGATCAAACCGTAGCGGTTACCTTCGCCAAATTTAACGGAGATGTTTTCAAATAAAGGCTTAGCGCCGAATTGCATTGTAATATTGGCTGTAGAGATCATGGTATATACGCGATTTAAGGTGATAAAAGTAACAGGAGAGGGAATTTAGCTTGCTAGAGCAAAAAGCTCAAGGCTAAATATTGTTTGGAGGTATAATAAGGACTCAGGATTAAAGAGGCTTACATCAAACATTCCCCTATTTTTATAGAGGAATGTTATGACAATTTGAATGTAAAGTCTTACAAAATTGATGTTTTACCCATCAACTGACGCAGCTCAATGGTTGCGTCATAAACCTTATTTTCAGCAGATAATAATTCCATCGCTTCATCCACACTTATTGATCTATTGTTACGACGTGGTGCTACCGATGGCTGACTAATAGGTGCAGAATGACGACGATAACTTGGGTCAACACGTTGCATCACCGCCTGCCCTAGTTGATGCACTGCCATTGCATAGTGTGTACTATGGTTATAGCGGGTGATAACATAAAAGTTTTTACCGCCTACCCATAGCTCATCACCACTATGTGTTTTTAGTTTGATTAGGCTAAGTTTACCCCGCATATTATGTTGATAACGTGCCGTAATGCCTTTACGAGACAAGCGTGATTTGCTGTAAGTATGCTTAAAACCTGTTCTAAAGGTTCGATAACCGCCACCTCCTGCATTACTCGCAGGTACAGCCACCATCTCACCTGATCGCCAACCATGTGCTTTAAAGTATTTTGCAATACTGCCAATCGCATCTGCAGGTTTCCATAAATTGACTGAACCATCACCATCAAAATCAACACCGTAACGTTTGACATTACTTGGCATAAACTGTGATAAACCTAATGCTCCAGCATACGATGCCTTAGGTTGTAGCGGGTTTATATGCGAACGACGCGCCATCAATAGATAGCTTTCTAATTCACTTTCAAAATAACGACTACGGCGAGTGGTCTCAAATGCCATTGTTGCTAAGGCATCAATGGCGCGGTTTTTACCAACATTGCCACCATAAATCGTTTCAACGCCTAAAATACCTAAGATGATTTCTCTTGGTACACCAAATTGACGCTCGGCACGGTCAAAGGTAGCACGGTTTTGACGGTAAAAAGCAACACCGGCATTGATATGTTTAGCGGTTAAGAAATGACTACGATAACGACTCCACGTTGCACCGCCACGTCTTTTTTTGCGCTTGATGGGATGGTCATCTCTTGCCGCCATCTTACGCATCCAATTTGTCGCTTGAGCATTGCTCAAAATACCGTTTAAGTAAGCACGACTAAAACCATAACGTGACACCATTTTATCAATAAAGCGCTCTGCCTTTGGATTTCCTGCAAAGTCACCTGATAACGATGCACGACGAACTTGTGGTTGATACACCCTAGCTATCGGTCTTACTCTTGCTCTTGGTCGTTGAACACGAGGACGAGGGCGATATTGGGCGATACGTGCTTTAGGACGTGGCTTAATATAGCGTCGCTGTGGTGCTACTTTTCGAGCAAGCCTACGCTTAGCAACATAGCGTCTTTGTGGTGCTTTTTTTCTAATGATTTTTTTAGGAACAACGCGCTTCTGTACCGCAGGCTCTGCATTTACAAATAATTTATCTAATTTTTTTACTGTTGGCTTTTTAACTATTTTCGCTGGTTTAGGTTCAACGACGGGAGCAGGAGTCACACTTGTTTCTGCCTGTTTAACTGTATTCGCACTACACCCCCCTAGTAACGCTACAAACAACAATCCACTGGATACATTTAAATATTTTTTCTTTATCACCGAGACAAACCCCTAAATTGATTTATAGATAGCATAGTTACCTTCTGATTTTTTTAATTATATTTAAACAAAACAATACGTTTGCTTATCGGAAGCTTAAAATTATTAGTAACTATATAATTTCCCCTAAGAATTTTTATTCTACGCGAATATTGATCACGAATAAATCAGAATTTAATAAATCCATAAACATCTCGTTTGAATACTCGCATGAATAAATTCCTCTGATATTAGCAAGGGGATTCATTGAGAACATCGACCTGTCAGTGCTATTATCCGCCACCACATACTAATACTAAATGGGTTAACACATTCCAGTGCCGCTACAACAAAAAAATAATAGTGATACATCGTCTATCGACATTAAACTACTGCTTATTGGCTTACTTATCATTAGCCTCTGGCGTGCTTCTATCGTCTTTGGCACAGATATTAGTTTATATATTGACGAAGCCCAATATTGGTATTGGTCACAACATTTAGACTTTGGTTATTACTCAAAACCTCCCGTCATTGCTTTAATTATCGCCGCAACAACTGCTCTTTTTGGTGATAACGAAGCCATTATTCGCTTAGGAAGTCTGCTGTTCTACCCACTAACAAGTGGCATCATTTACTTAATTGGCAGGCATTTATACGCATCACGTGTTGGCTTAATCGCTGCCTTTATTTTTATCTCTATGCCAGCGGTGAGTATCTCTAGCACGATTATATCAACCGACGTTCCATTTTTCTTTTTCTGGTCATTGGGGTTGTATGCGTTTATTCGCGCTTTAGAAAATAATAACTGGCGGTGGTGGATATTATTAGGCGTGGCTGGCGGTCTTGGTATGCAAAGTAAATACACAATGGGCGTATTTGTGTTCTCTGCTGTTTTATATTTATTCCTCAACAGCCAATGGAAGACTTTTTTAAATATCCGCCTCTGGTTAGCGGGCATAATAGCGGCACTTATCTGGCTACCCAATCTTATTTGGAATGCTCAACATCAATTCATCACCTTTCAACACACCTCAGAAATTTCCGAAGGCACAGCACAAATATTTCACTGGGATGAGCTATTAGAATTTTTTGTGGGACAGTTCGGCGTATTTGGTCTTGTTAGTTTTTTACTGCTCATCACTCTATCTTTACGCGTAAAGCTCCCACATAAAAAACTACTACTCAGTTTTACATGGACATTTTTAGCCATTATCTTTATGCAAGCTCTTTCTGGTCGAGCCAATGCAAACTGGGCTGCTCCTGCTTATGTTGCCGCAAGTATTATGCTCGCCGCTTGGATTGTGCAATCACACAGAACAAAATGGTTAGCAGCCCTACTCTCTCTTAATTTACTCTTTGGCGTCCTTATTTATTATAGTCAGACAATCTTTAACGTCGTTGGTATTGAGCTGACGAGTAAAAACGATATATACAAACGCTTACGAGGCTGGCCAGAGATAGGAAAACAGTTTTCAGCCATTAAAAAAGACTATCCTGATGCTGTACTGCTAGGTACAGGAGGGCGTACTATATTAGCGCACCTACTGTATCAAGCACGCCCTCTACAAGTCGCCACATGGAATCCTATCGGTAAAATAAGACACCATTTTGATCTACACAACAATCTTGAAGATATGAAAGATAAACGCTTTTTATTTGTACTAGAAGGGGAAATATCCACAGAAATTACATCGCGCTTTAGCACATCACGCCACGTGGGTACATTAGAAACAAATATCTATGACAACTATCAACTAAAATATCAGGTTTATTTTTTGAAAGGCTTTAAAGGTTACAAATGAGCAAAAACAAACTCACTAAAGCAGTTTGGCTACTAATTTTTCTAGCTATTTTAAGTCTACCCAATATTGTTGCACTTTGGTTTGATACAAGCTCAACCAAACTTGCAGGCT
>QOAQ01000120.1 GCA_003972955.1 Aquificaceae bacterium | reverse complement strand
ATCAAGTTATTAAAGATAAATTACAGCAAATGCTTCTCTCGGAAAAATTAGGTGATTATCTTAAAACGTTACAGAAAAAACATACCATAAAATGGAAAGTCATGGCGAAAGATGAAGAGATGGCGAAACAACTGCTTCAGTCAAAAGGTGGTTGACTATTTTTGTTGGAGAATTTGAGTCCTTAGGTGGAGATAGCTGGTACATAAATGTCATTGCATTTTATCAAGTATATTTAAGCATTAATATGCTAAAATCGGCTCTCCCTAGTCGATAAGAAAATTTAATCTCCTTCATATGTCGTTAACCGTTGCAAACCTACAGTGTACCCGTGGCGATCGCCAGTTGTTTTCAGGGTTGAATTTTCAATTAAAACCGAAGCAACTTCTTTTTTTAGAGGGTCAAAATGGCAGTGGTAAAACAACCTTAATTCGTACCTTATGTGGCTTATTTGTTGCGGATGAAGGTGACATTCTTTGGCAAGACCAGCCGATACAGGAGCATCTAGAAGCTTATCGTAAGGAGTTGTTTTATCTTGGACACTTAAATGCGATTAAAGGTGATTTAACCGCATTAGAAAATCTACGTTTTAATCATGCTATGTCTGGTCAAAATTGTCGTGATGACGACTTACTTAATGCCTTAGAACGTATTGGTTTATATGGCTATGAAGATTTCCCGACGCGGCAATTATCTCAAGGTCAAAAGCGCCGTGTTGCTTTGGCACGCTTACTACTGAATAAATCTCCCCTTTGGATTTTAGATGAGCCTTTTGTGGCGTTGGACGTAGCGGCAGTCGAGCTATTACAAAGTATTATTTCTAAGCATGTAGAAGCGGGCGGGATGGCAATTTTAACCACGCATCAAGCCGTTCCTTTAACGCAAGGGGAAGTGCAGCATTTAAACTTAGATCAATACGCAAGCCAAGCAGGTACGCTATCCTATGTTTAAGACTTTTTTGATGATTCTAAAGCGTGATTTAAAGTTGGCATTGCGTCGTCGTAGTGAGATTTTTACCGTACTTTTCTTTTTTATTATTGTCGTTAGTCTCTTTCCTTTAGGGGTAGGTTATGACGAAAAAACACTACAAAGAATCGCGCCAGGTGTTGCATGGATAGCAGCTTTATTGGCTTCAATGTTAGCCTTAGAACGGCTGTTTTTGAGTGATTATGCCGATGGTACATTAGAGCAAATGTTGTTAACACCTCAGCCATTATCTATTTTAGTACTCGCCAAAATGACGGCACATTGGTTGTTAACAGGGCTTCCACTGGTTTTAGTCGCGCCTGTCGTGGGTATTCTTTATCATTTAGAAGCAAAAACCGTAGGAACTATGATGTTTATGTTGCTACTAGGTACGCCTATTTTAAGTATGATCGGTGCGATTGGTGCAGCGTTAACATTGGGCTTGCGTGGTGGTGGTGTATTGATTTCATTGCTTATTTTACCCTTGTATATTCCAGTGCTTGTTTATGGCTCAGGAGCGATTAGTGAAAGCACGTTACAATCGGGTAATATAGAGCCTCATGTGTTGTTATTATCAGCCTTTTTGCTACTGTCATTAATCTTTTCACCGTGGGCAACAGCGTCTGCATTGAAAATATCGTTAGAATAAATACCCCGTTAGGAAACACTCTATGTCCTTTAATTGGTTTAAATACTCTGCTCCAATGAATTTTTATCCACTTGCGGGTAAGTTAGTGCCTATCTTTTGGTTGCTAGCGCTTACGCTAACAGGGTTTGGACTTTACTGGGGCTTCTTTCAAACACCCGACGTGCTCAGCGAGCAAAAACAATATTACCGTATTATCTTTGTACACGTTGCCGCTAGTTGGATGGGGATGTGGCTCTATGCGATGATGGTTTTTTGGGGCTTAGTGGGCTTAGTCTTTAATACCAAGTTATCTTTTATGATGGCAAAGGCAACCTCGGTGACGGGCGCTTTTATGGCGACTATCGCACTGGTATCGGGTGCAGTATGGGGGAAAGTAAGTTGGGGAACATGGTGGGATTGGGATCCTCGCTTAACCATGTCGCTTATCTTGTTATTTCTTTATATCGGTTATATGGCGCTACAATCCGCCATTGATGATCCTCGACGGGCGGATAAAGCCTCTGCGGTACTCGCCTTAGTTGGTTTGGCGATTGTTCCTGTCATTTATTATTCTGTAAATTGCCCTAACCCAAACGAGTGCGCCTCCTTGCATCAAGAGTCATCCTTTAAAGGCGTTGAGTCTAATATTTTATTGAGTATGCTAGTGACCGCTTTAGGTTTTTGGATGTATAGCTTTGCCGTTATCCTAATGCGTGTGCGGAATGTTATTTTAGCGCGTGAAATAAATACCAAATGGGTGTCTGAGTTATCAGATACTAATCAATAGGAATCAAAATCATGAGTGTTACGGAGTTTTTTTCTATGGGTGGTTACGGCTACCACGTATGGGGCGTTATGTTGTTGGTGTTATTCATAATGGTCTTTGAGCCGCTCAATTTGAAGCTACAGCGCAAGAGTTTATTGCTACGCATTAAACGTAATAAAAAACTAAATCAGAGAAATAACAAATGAAAGCAAGACAAAAACGACTTATCTTTGTTTTATTGGGTGTAGTTGCTGTTGTAGGGGCTTCTTTCTTAATTACTAAAGCAATGCAGGGCAATTTAGCCTATTTATATGCACCAGAAGCGGTATTGGCGGGTGAAGTTCCGACGGGGAAAGTGATACGTCTTGGTGGTTTAGTCAAAGAAGGTAGTCTGCAACGTAGTGATACTAAGCTTGAAGCACGCTTTGTGGTTACTGATAATCGTGGTCATGAAGTAACGGTAGTGACCAATAAAATTTTACCTGATTTATTCAAAGAAGGTAAAAGCTCGGTTTCTCGTGGCATTTTAAAAGAGGGTGTGTTTTATGCAGAGGAAGTATTAGCAAAACATGACGCGAACTACATGCCAAAAGAAGTCACCGATATTCTGAAAAAAGAACATACCCCTACAACAAAAACCATAGGCGAGACTAAATAATGATTCCAGAGGTAGGGCATTTTGCCTTAATTTTAGCGCTTGCTGTTGCCATTATCCAAGCAATCTTTCCCTTGCTGGGTGTGCAATTAGCTAAGCCTCAGTGGATAGCATTAGCGAAGCCTACTGCTCACGTTCAGTTTATGTTATTAGCCATTGCATTTACTTGTTTGGTTTATGCGTTTGTCAGCGATGATTTCTCGGTTAAATTAGCGGCAAGTCATTCTAATACACAAATGCCAACTATCTATAAAGTATCGGCAGTGTGGGGCAACCATGAAGGGTCATTATTATTATGGGCTTTCGTTTTATCTGCTTGGGGCATGTTAGTTTCTATTTTTAGTCGCAGCATCCCCGCCGTTATGTTGGCACGTGTAATCAGTGTGATGGGCTTTGTGGGAATTGGATTTTTGCTCTTTATGATCATGACCTCCAACCCCTTTGAGCGATTAGCCTTTCCTCCCGCAGAAGGTCGTACACTGAATCCTTTATTGCAAGACCCTGGTTTAGCCATACATCCGCCAATGCTTTATATGGGCTATGTTGGATTTTCGGTCGCCTTTGCATTTGCAATAGCAGCCATGTTAGGCAGTAAATTAGACGCGGCATGGGCGCGATGGGCAAGACCTTGGACAAATGTTGCTTGGGTCTTTCTCACAGGCGGTATTACCTTAGGCAGTTGGTGGGCGTATTACGAACTAGGTTGGGGCGGTTGGTGGTTCTGGGATCCTGTTGAAAATGCTTCTTTACTACCGTGGTTAGTGGGTACAGCGCTCATTCACTCACTTGCCGTCACCGAAAAACGGGCGGCGTTTAAGTCGTGGACGGTGTTATTAGCAATCTTTGCTTTCTCATTAAGTTTATTAGGCACATTCTTAGTGCGTTCTGGGGTGCTTACCTCGGTACACTCCTTTGCCGCAGACCCTAAACGTGGTCTCTTTGTGCTGATGTTCTTGGGCGTTGTTATTGGCGCATCTTTGACCTTATACGCAGCGCGCGCACCCAAATTACAATCGACAGGACGTTTTGAATTAGTGTCTCGTGAAGTCGGTTTACTGGTTAATAATATTGCCTTAATCACAATAACGGCGACCGTCTTACTCGGTACACTGTATCCTTTGATTATTGATGCATTGGGTATGGGGAAAATATCCGTAGGGCCTCCTTACTTTAATAGCATCACCATTCCTCTTGCTACCGTGCTCTTTACGATGATGGGTGTCGGCTTATTTTTACGTTGGAAAAATGACAGCCCTGAGCGTCTGATAAAAATACTGCGTATCCCAGCCATTATGGCACTTGTCGTTGCTGTCGTGTTACCCCTCTTAATTTTACCAGAGTTTAAATGGCGTGCCGTTTTAGGTTTATTATTAGCCAGTTGGATCGCTTTCACTGCCTTACTTTGGTTTAGTGGTCAAGGACGCTCGCCCTTTAAAAAGCCTCTCGCCACATGGGGAGCAACACTGGCGCATCTTGGTATGGCGGTCACTATTACAGGTATCACATTAACGTCCATGTACAGTGTTGAAAATGATGTGCGTTTAGTTGCTAATAAAGCAGGTTATGTGGTGGGTGATTATGAGTTTAAATTTATAAACATTGAAAACCATACGGGCAAAAACTACAAAGCGATACGTGCAACGGTTGATGTCTTCCAAAATGGACAGCCCTTAACAACATTACACCCCGAAAAACGTGATTATGGCCCAGGTACAATGCCAATGACTGAAGCAGGCATTGATGGTGGTTTTACGCGTGACTTATTTGTTGCATTAGGCGAACCCTTAGGCGATAACGCTTGGAGCTTCCGTATTTATCATAAACCATTTGTGCGTTGGATATGGCTTGGTGGAATTTTGATGGCATTGGGTGGTTTATTAGCCGCATTCGATGGCCGTTACCGACGTACCCGCAAAATATTTCTTAAAGATAAAGCGAAGAGAGTAGCCGCGTGAAAAAAGTTTATTTAATCCCCCTTATTTTCTTTATTCTATTAGCGATTTTGCTAAAAATAGGTTTGCACTTAAACCCAAGAGATATTCCCTCGCCCTTTATCGGCAAGCCAGCCCCCGCATTTGATCTACCGCGCCTGTATCAAAAAGATCAACGTATTACTAGCGCAGATATGAAAGGTAAGGTCTGGGTACTAAATGTGTTTGCATCATGGTGTGTATCGTGTCGTGCAGAACACGTGGTGCTTTCTCGTTTTATTCGCACGCATAAAGTACCGACGATAGGCTTAAATTATAAAGATTATGGTACAGAAGAATATGGCGAAGATGTGCTGAGTTGGTTGTCACAATTAGGTAATCCATATACTTTTGTAGCCGTTGATAAAGAAGGGCGGACAGGTATCGACTGGGGTGTTTACGGTGTACCAGAAAGTTTTGTGGTAGATAAAAAAGGTATTATTCGTTACAAATTTACTGGCCCTGTCACACAGCAGTCGGTAGAGGATATTCTTGTTCCTCTAATTCTTAAATTACGTGAGGAGTCCGCCTCATGAAATTAGTGGTTAATACCTTATTATTCAGCTTCTTAATGAGCTTTTTTGTTGCTGTGCAGGCAGGCAGCATTGAAACACACTCGTTTGATGACCCTAAAAAAGAAGCAACCTATAAACAACTTATTCAAGAACTACGTTGCTTGGTATGTCAGAATCAAAATATAGCAGGATCTAATGCGGAGCTAGCCCAAGATTTACGTCGTCAAACCTATGAGATGGTGACAAAAGGTGCGACACGCGATGAAGTGGTTGATTTTATGGTCACGCGCTATGGTGATTTTGTACTGTATAAGCCACCTTTCAAAATAAAAACAGCACTGCTGTGGATAGGCCCTTCCTTATTGTTATTACTGAGCTTGATTTTTTTAGTCATCCATATCAGAAAACGCCCTAAAACGGCAGAAATAGCATTAGATGCTAAACAACGAGAGTCGGTACAAGATTTAATGAAGTAGGCAAACCCTTAGCTCTATCTCCTGCCTTTGTAAAAATATATTTTAGGAAACAACTCCATGTTTTGGATTTATGCAACGCTACTTATCATCCTGACCTTATGGGTCTTATTACCTCCTCTTTTAAAGAAAAGCATGATTGAAGAGGATGATCGACGCGATCAAAATATACACATAGCAAAAGAACAACTGGCAGAGCTTGAAACTTCATTTTCTAATAAACAAATGGGAGAAGATGAATATCTATCGCGTCGTGATGAGTTGGAGCAAGCGCTGTATTCTGATGTTGCAGAAACTTCTGAAACAACGGTTAATTATGCAAAGCCTAGTTATATTGGCGCTGTCATCGTGGCATTACTTATCCCTCTTATTTCAGTTGGTGTTTATTCCCAATATGGTAATAGCCAAGCCGCCGACCCTGAAATGGCTAAAATAGCCAAGAAAGTTCCTTTAACTGCGGATGGAAAACCCGATATTGATGCGATGGTGTTGGGTTTGCGCCGTAAATTAGATGCTAACCCAAATAATCCAGAAGGTTGGTATATGATGGGACGCTCTTATATGGCATTAAAACGCTATAAAGGTGCAGTAGAAGCATTTGGAAAGCTACTAGAATTACAGCCAAATGATGCCAAGGTTATGTTATTTTTAGCCGATGCCGAAGCCATGCAGAACAGAGGTAGCATGGAAGGTCATCCTGCTGAACTGGTCGAAAAATCCTTATCAATAGAGCCAAATAGCATCACAGGCTTGTGGTTAGGCGGGATGGTCGCACAAAAACAAGGAAAGCATAGTTTAGCGATTAAACGTTGGACAAGCCTAATTCCTTTGTTAGATGACGATGCAACGCAAATAGCAGAAATTAAAGGCATGATCGCCGACTCTAAAAGAAAGTTATCTGCGGGCACAACCGTTACAGCACCGCAAGCAATCACTGCTCCCGTTGCGCCTACACCACCTAGCCTGAATGACTCAGCTAAAAGTGTTGCTGCACAAAGTATCGTCGTGACGGTATCGTTAGCAGATAAATTAAAAAGCCAAGTAAAGCCGACAGATAGCGTCTTTATTTATGCCAAAGCAATGTCAGGGCCTCCGATGCCATTAGCTGCCAAACGTATTCAAGTCAAAGATTTACCCATTACCGTCACCTTAGATGATAGCTTGGCAATGATGCCCGCGATGAAGTTATCTGCATTTCCCAATGTCAAAATTGGCGCACGTGTCTCTAAAAGTGGCAATGCTATTGGTGCCAATGGTGACTTGTACACAGAAATATCATCGGTCAAAAAAGGAACGAAACAAACACTTGTGATTGATTCCATACTAAAAAAGTAATACCTTCACTGCCAATAAAAAAATAGAAAGTGAGCGGTGTCAATAATGGAACAAGATCAAAAGCAGATGAATGCCCCAGACCCCGTATCATTTTGGGAGTCATTTATTTACTGGCTAAAGCTTGGTTTTATTAGCTTTGGTGGTCCAGCAGGTCAAATCAGCATGATGCATCAAGAGCTGGTTGAAAAACGCAGATGGATTTCTGAACATCGCTTTTTACATGCGCTTAATTACACCATGGTACTTCCAGGGCCTGAAGCACAGCAACTAGCAACCTATATTGGCTGGTTGATGCACGGTGTGTGGGGTGGTATTGCGGCAGGTTTTTTATTTGTTTTACCCTCCTTATTTATTCTTAGCGGTTTAACGTGGGTTTATCTTGCTTATGGTGATGTAGCTGCGATTGAAGGTATTTTGTATGGTATAAAACCTGCGGTGACTGCCATTGTTCTATTTGCCGCTTTTCGTATTGGCTCCAAAGCATTATCAAATAATCTCTTACGTTTTTTAGCACTGTTAGCCTTTATTGCTATTACACTCTTCCACATTCCATTTCCTTATATTGTCTTAATTGCTGGAGTTATTGGGTATTTTGGTTCACGTTATGCACCTGAACAATTCAAAGCAGGTGGGCATCATGGAGCTTCTGGAAAACAACTAGGGGCAGCATTAATTGATGACGACACGCCACCACCGCCACATGCACAATTTAAATGGAGTCGCTTTTTTGTCTTTATCTTAATCGGCTTAGCAATAGGTGGAGCGGTAATGGCAGCGCTCACTGCAATATATGGCTGGGAAGGCACACTAACACAAATGGGAATCTTCTTTACCAAGGCGGCATTAGTGACGTTCGGTGGCGCATACGCTGTTTTACCTTATGTTTATCAAGGCGGTGTTGAACAATATTCTTGGCTTACAGCAACTCAGATGATTGATGGTTTAGCACTAGGCGAAACAACCCCTGGGCCTTTGATTATGGTGGTGGCATTTGTTGGTTTTGTCGGCGCATGGACAAAAGAAATATTCGGTCCTGATATGTTGTTACTAGCAGGTTTTGCAGGTGCAAGCATTGCCACGCTATTTACCTTTTTACCTTCTTTTCTCTTTATTTTGCTAGGTGGCCCAATGGTTGAAGCAACACGAGGAGATATAAAATTTACAGGACCCTTAACCGCAATTACCGCCGCAGTAGTGGGTGTAATTTTAAACTTAGCTGTATTTTTTGCTTATCATGTACTTTGGCCACAAGGATTTGAAGCTAAGTTTGAATGGTTTGCCGCCGTTATAGGTACTTTAGCCTTTATCGCTTTATTTAGATTTAAAATTGGTATTGTGACAGTGATTGCAGGAAGTGCCGCGATAGGTTTAGCGTATTCTTTTTTAGTCTAACCATTTCACCTTGTCACTTGTATTAAAGCCAATAGCTTATTTTAAATAAGCTATTGGCACAGAGCGGGGCTATTGTTGAAAATTCTCAACCATTGGCATTAAATACGCGTCAATATCATTATCATTTAGCTCCACACTTCCTTCATGCCACCAAGCGGCAATCATAGTAACCTCTCCTAAAGTCACATTAAATGCCTCACTAAAGCATTTCATTATATTGACTTGGTCTGTCATTTCTAAGTCAACCGTTAAGTAACGCAGTATCTCCGATGGTTTGCTTTGCTTCTTTGCCATGCTACGGATATGTTCAATAATATGTTCGTTTTCCATCTCTGACTCTTTTGTTGAAATCTAAAAGTAGGAGTATCTAATGGTGATTACCTTTACGTCAATTATTCAAAGATAATAAGGTTTGCTATTTACGAGAACCAAGAAATAGGCATGGAATAACTATGTACTAATGAACTCCTTTTTTGTTATTTAGATTATTTTTTAATCGTCATTATAATGTAAGCAGTGATTTTATAATTTTGTTTGAAACATCTTCATGAAAAATAATATATAGTATTTATTATCAATAACTTATATTTCTTTCTATCTCTTTTTAGAACACGGGATATAATATATTTACTTGTGGATAAGTGGGTGTTTGAGGTATCATAATACCCAATCGACCCCTTAATGCCGTATAGTCGTTTTCTCTATCTAATGGTCTTTCACATATTAAATTTCCATTTCCTTCGACTCTGCTCAGGGAACTAGCTCCCTGAGCGAACTTGGTTTATCTTGAGCGAAGTCAAAAGGAAGGGAGATTATTTAAGTGAATACCTATAAGCATGATATGTACCTCAGCATCTCATGCAACGCACTATAAAATATAAGTATGGAATATTTATTCTCAATTCCATCGCATTACTGACCATCACGTATCAATCATGAGTTAATAAGGAAAGGCAATAATGCTCTGGCAACAATGCTTAAAATACCTCGAACAAGAGCTTCCCGATCAAGAAATTAATACATGGTTACGCACTTTACATGGTACGCATCATGATGATGCGCTCTTTCTGTTAGCGCCTAATGAATATGTATTACAGCATGTGCAAGCACACCATTTACCAAGAATAAGTGAGTGCGCTCGTCTTCTTAGTAAGAACAATGCCGTGCAAGTTTTTTTACAAATAGGTTCATCGACACCTATTCCTCCTCCTATTCCTGAATCAAATATCGCCCCGCCTGTTGCTAATCAAAATCAATTTGGTTTGCATGGTCATCTGACTCCTGTATCAGTGACTCCAGTGGTAGCCCCTGCGCCAGACATAAAGCATTTATTTACAAATAATCTTAGCCAAACAATGACCTTTGATAATTTCGTCGAAGGAAAGTCTAACCAGTTGGCGCGGGCATCTGCTTTACAAGTAAGTGATAATCCAGGTTGTTCCTTTAACCCTTTGTTTATCTATGGTAGTTCGGGGTTAGGAAAAACACACTTAATGCATGCGATAGGTAATAGCATCTTAGAGCAAAAGCCGAATGCACATGTTGTCTATCTGACCTCTGAAAATTTTGTAAATGACTTAGTCAATGCCTTACGAAATAACCAGATAAATGATTTTAAGACGTTTTACCGTACTGCTGATGCGCTACTTATTGATGACATTCAATTTTTTGCGGGAAAAACGCGTTCAATGGAAGAGTTTTTCCATACCTTCAATACTTTGCTAGAAGGACAAAAACAAATCATTCTAACCAGTGATAAGTTTCCTCGTAATGTTGAAGGTATTGATGATCGTTTGCGTACTCGTTTAAATTCGGGCTTATCCGTTTCTGTCGATCCGCCTGATTTAGAGACACGCGTTGCAATACTACGCAAGAAAGCAGATGCCTTCTCATTAGTGTTACCGAATGATGTTGCTTTTTTTATTGCGAAACGTTTTAGTTCTAATGTGCGTGATTTAGAAGGTGCTTTACAAAAAGTTGTTGCCACTTTGCGCTTAAGGCAACAAACAGAAGCAACCTTAGATTTTGTACATGATGCTTTGCGTGATCAGTTAGCTAGCCAAGCTAAAATGATTACAATGGAAAACATTAAAAAGACAGTAGCCCAACACTATAATATTCGAGTGTCAGATCTTAACTCTCCAAGAAGAACGCGTTCTATCGCACGTCCACGACAAGTAGCGATGGCATTATCAAAAGAATTAACTAATCATAGTTATCCTGAAATAGGCGAAAATTTTGGTGGGAGAGACCATACTACTGTCATGCATGCTTGTAAGAAAGTGGTGGAATTGCGTAATACTGACCCGCAGATAGAAGAAGGGTATAATATTCTTCAGCGAATATTGACAAGTTAGTTTGTACCCGCTCCAACGACTTATTCGACATCTCCTAAATTACCTATAGAATTTAATATTAATTATGAAACTTACAATATCAAGAGATACGCTGTTAGAACAACTCAATCATGTGGTTGGTGCGATAGAGAAAAAACATACTAAAAAAATACTAGAGAATCTCTATATTTCAGTTGATGAAAAAGAGATGACGTTTATCGGCACCGATTTAGAAATTGAGTTATCGAGCAAGATTGAAATCAGCGCAGATATTGTAGGCTCTATCACCACATCAGCAAAAAAAATGTTGGATATCTGTAAAGCACTACCAAGTGAGTGTTTTATATTATTAGAAACAGATGAAAACAGGCTGTATCTAAAAGGTGTTAGAAGTCGCTTTGAATTAACTACGTTGCCTTCTGAAGATTATCCATTATTAGATGATATTGAATTTAGTAATGAAATTACAATGCCTGAAAAAAGCCTGAAAGAATTATTTGATAATACGGCGTTTTCAATGGCGAACCAAGATGTTCGTTACTACTTAAATGGACTTTATTTAGATATAAGTGAAAATACAATTAAGACGGTAACAACAGATGGTCACCGCTTAGCGCTGAGTGAATACGTGAGTGATACAACAATGAGTGGTTCTGATAGTAGCATTATCATCCCCCGCAAAGGCGTATTAGAGCTTTCACGTTTATTAGATGGCACGAGTGAATTACCAATAACGCTTTATGTAAGTGATAACCATATTCGTGTCAAGAAAGGTAATATTCGTTTCACCTCAAAATTGATTGATGGAAAGTATCCTGATTACCAAGCTGCGATACCTGCCTCAAGCGTTTACCATATAGAATTGGATCGACTTGTTTTTAGAGATACGCTTGCTCGTGTGGCGATATTATCTAATGAAAAATTTAGAGGCATTCGCTTACGTTTTCTCGACGGTATTATGACCTTGCATTCAACCAATCCAGAAAAGGAAATGGCAGAGGAGGAGATGGATGTTAACTATACTGGTGAGTTATTAGAGATAGGTTTTAATGTTAGTTATCTTCTTGATGCCGTCAATCACATCGCATCCGAAACTATCGTGCTACATATTAGCAATCCAGACAGCAGTGCTTTATTGGCTGCTTTAGATGATGATTCAACAAAATATGTTGTAATGCCAATTAGATTGTAAATCTACAATCACGAATGAAGCTAGTTGATATAAGCATAGAGAATTGCCGTAAAATAAGAAAATCGACCTTATTATTATCACCGTCACTTAATTTAATTATTGGTGATAATGGCTCAGGTAAGACAAGTATTGTTGAAGCATTTTCTATCTTATCAAGCGGACGCTCGTTTAGAACGCATCGAATAAACGATGTTATCACGCAAGGAAAAAAAGAGCTTTTAATCACCGCAAGATTAAAAACAAATGATGCTATCTCCCACATAGGCATCAAAAAATCATCTCAAGAAACCCACATTAGAATTAATAAGCAAGATATTCGCTCGCAAGCGGAGCTTAGTCAATTTCTCCCTATTACCATTATCCATCCCGATTCCATAAAACTCATTGTGGGTTCTCCATCGGAAAGACGCCGTTATTTAGATTGGATTGGTTTTTATTTAATTCCTGAATATCATCAACTGTGGAAGCATCATCAGAGAATCCTTAAACAAAGGAATGCTTATCTTCGTCTGCAAAAAATAGGCGGAGATTTTGATTATTGGACACAAGAACTCATAGCTACTCAATCTAAATTGCATGATAAGCGTCTTACTATTATTTCCTTGTTGGGTGAGGAGCTTGATTTTTTCAGAGCAATGTTACTGCCTGAAAATCAAATATCATTGATGTTGAGTAATGGCTTTTCTGCTACACATACGTTTGAGTCCTTAAACACATTGGATTTTTATCAGAGTAAATTAGCCCAAGAACTGAAAATGAAAAGAACCCTGTATGGCATCCATAAATCAGATATAAAAATTAGCTTAGATAATGTACCTGCAAATATTTCAGCGTCACGAGGGCAACTAAAACTTATTGCAATCTCCTTGTTGTTAGCACAAAGCAATACAATAAAGCAGCGCAAGAAGTTGTCGGGGTTAATTATCGTTGATGATATGACCTCTGAGCTGGATGAAGCTAATCAACAAATATTACTTGATACGCTAAGCTCATTAGAACAACAAGTTATTCTTACTGCACCTGTTTTATCAAAAGTATTAGGAAAGCAAAAATATAAAATGTTTCACGTGAAACATGGTGTGACATCAGAAGCGACACATAAGCCATAATCATCTTGTCTGCACTACAGACATTCAGTAAAAAATGCTATACTAGGGAAATATAAAAAAGGATACAGAGCATGTCTGAAGAGCAAATGTACGACTCCAGTAATATTAAAGTATTGAAAGGATTAGAGGCCGTTAAAAAACGTCCTGGAATGTATATAGGTGATACCGATGATGGTACTGGCTTGCATCATATGGTGTTTGAAGTTGTCGATAACTCAATAGATGAGGCTCTAGCAGGGCATTGTTCTGAAATTAAAGTCGTTTTAAAGTCTGATGGCTCGGTTGCCATTTCTGATGATGGTCGTGGTATCCCTGTTGATTTGCACGAGGGAGAAGGAATATCCGCCGCAGAAGTAATTATGACGATACTCCACGCGGGTGGAAAATTCGATGATAACTCTTATAAAGTGTCAGGTGGTTTGCATGGTGTCGGTGTTTCTGTTGTCAATGCACTGTCTGAAGAAGTTCGCTTAAAAATATGCAGAAATGGAAAGATCTATTATCAAACCTATGCGGATGGTGCGCCAACATCTACATTGGATGTGATTGGTGATACTGATCAAACAGGAACAGAAATACGTTTTCTCCCCAGTAAAACAACCTTCACCCAGACCGAATTTAGTTTTGATATTCTGGCTAAACGTCTGCGTGAATTATCGTTTTTAAACTCAGGTGTGCGAATCAATCTGATCGATGAGCGCGGCGAGGGTGAGCAAATAGTTTTTGAATACGAAGGTGGCATAAAAGCCTTTGTTGAACATCTTAATCGAAAGAAAAACTCTCTGCATGAGAATATTGTTTATATAAAAACAGAAAAAGATGATGTAGGTGTGGAAGTTGCATTACAGTGGAATGATACTTACAGAGAAAATATTTTTTGTTTTACGAATAATATTCCTCAGCGAGATGGTGGTACGCACCTATCAGGCTTTCGTACCTCACTGACCCGAACCTTAAATCAATACATAGAGAAAGAAGGTATTGCTAAACGGGAAAAAGTGTCTCCAACGGGAGATGATATACGCGAAGGTCTTACTGCTGTTCTATCCGTAAAAGTACCTGATCCAAAATTTTCCTCACAAACAAAGGATAAATTAGTCTCTTCTGAGATTCGCGGTATTGTTGAGTCTGCAATGAGTGAGCGACTCAGTGAGTTTTTATTAGAAAACCCGATAGAAGCAAAAATTATTAGTGGAAAGGTGGTTGAAGCTTGTAGAGCAAGAGAAGCTGCAAAAAAGGCTCGTGAAATGACACGTCGCAAGGGCGCTTTAGATATTGCAGGTTTACCTGGGAAATTAGCCGACTGTCAGGAAAAAGACCCTGCAAAATCTGAAATATACTTGGTGGAGGGTGACTCCGCAGGAGGCTCGGCAAAACAAGGGCGCGATAGAAAAAGCCAAGCTATATTACCGTTGAAAGGTAAAATTCTAAATGTTGAAAGAGCGCGTTTTGATCGTATGCTGGCATCAGCAGAAGTGGGGACATTAATAACAGCACTAGGTTGTGGTATTGGCACAGAAGAATTTAATCCTGATAAACTGCGCTATCACCGTATTATCATAATGACGGATGCCGATGTAGATGGTTCACATATACGAACGTTATTGCTAACCTTCTTTTATCGTCAAATGAAAGAGCTTATCGAAAGAGGGCATGTCTATATTGCACAGCCTCCATTGTATAAAGTAAAAAAAGGTAAGCAAGAACGTTATCTAAAAGATGAAGCAGAACGAGAAGAGTACTTATTGAATCTTGCGATGGAAAATGCAGGTTTGTACTTAAATGAAGAAACACCTCCCATTAAAGGCGAGGCACTGGCTACCTTATCAAATCAATTTGTTCGTGTTACTAATATCATTCGACGTTTATCTCAACGCTATAGTGCCGAACTATTAGAAAGCTTATTGTTTACTCCAATGGGATTCAACGATGATTTTAGTGCTACCAATGTATCTGCTTGGTTGGAAGCGGCATGTAATGCATTAAATGATAAATTCAATGGTACTCGACAATATCAAGTGGCACTTAAAGATGATTCTCAGGAATTATGGGTGTTAGAGCTTACGATAAGATTACATGGTGTGGATAATATTCAGTTGTATGATAAAGACCTGTTTATGTCGCCTGAATTACAAGCCTTAGTTAAACTCAATCAGAATTTAGATGGTCTATTATCAACAGAATCATGGATACAACGTGGTGAAAAGAGACAAGAAATAGAACGCTTTGATGAGGTGATAACATGGTTGATGAAAGAAGCACAAAGAGGTTTAAGTATTCAACGCTATAAAGGTCTAGGTGAAATGAACCCTGATCAATTATGGGAAACAACAATGGATCCTGAAACACGCCGTATGCTTCAAGTAAAAATCGAAGATGCGTATCAAGCCGATGAGGTGTTCTCTACTTTGATGGGCGATTTAGTAGAGCCACGTAGAGACTTTATAGAGAAAAATGCACTTTCTGTCTCTAATCTAGATGTGTAATCTATCTATAGACATTCACTTAAATAATTTCCCTTCACTTCGACTTCGCTCAGTACAGGCGACTTAGCTCAGGAAGCAAGTTCCCTGAGCGGAGTTGAAGGGAATGGAAATTTAATATATTAAAGACTATAAATAATAAAATACGCAAGCCTGCTACAAGCAACCTACACAAGCACAAGCTTATAATTATTCTTTCATATCATAAAGATGGGGATTCTAGTGGTTGTTTGTTCAGCCGTTAGTAAGCCCGTTAGGCATATTATGGATGACTGTATGCTACTGGGGAAAAGGATCAAATCATGCAAAGACTATATTTACCACTTTTTATTATTATGGGTTTATTTTTAACCGCCTGCTCAAGCAATACGGTTAAACCAGAAGAAACTAAAACAACGACCACTATAAACAAAAAAACAACCACGGTGGTAGTGAGAGATAATAAAAGTGATGTGGATGTGAAAGTATCAACACCACCTACAAAAAAAGTAGCTAAAATAAAAAAACCGATCTATAAAAACTATAAAAAGAAGTACAGAAGAAATACTTACCAAGCTAGGACAAGAAAGGTTTATCCCAAAAGAAGCTATCAAAAAAGATACGCAAAAAAAAGCTATACCAAGAAAAGATATGTAAGACGTATTACCCCAAATTATCCTCGTCGTCGTTATTATGCGCCTAGAAATAGATCGTTTGCAAAAGCATTATCGAATGCTGCGGTAGCAAGAACACGTCATAATGTAAGATATGATGGTCGTTATGTCAGAATAGCTTATCCGTGGGGAGATGTTCCAGCAAATATTGGTGTATGCACCGATGTTGTTATTCGCTCATACCGTCGCTTAGGAATTGACCTACAAAAAGCCGTTCATGAAGATATGTCACAAGGTGGCTTTTATGATTACCCTCATGTGAAAAAATGGAAGCTATCTGCTCCAGATAAAAATATAGATCATCGTAGAGTTTATAACTTACAGGCATTCTTCCGTCGTCATGGGGCAGCATTACCTATTTCACACAATCCTTATGACTATAAGCCTGGTGACTTAGTAACGTGGATGGTCGGTCCTAGTTTGCCACATATTGGCGTGGTCGTAGAGCAACGCTCTAAATCTGACCCTCGCCGTCATTTAATTGTGCATAACATAGGTTATGGTCCAAAGATGGAGGATATACTCTTTTCATTTCGTATTACGGGACACTATCGCTATAACAAAAATAATAAATTAATCGCGGGTAGGCGCTTCCAAAAA
>QOAQ01000104.1 GCA_003972955.1 Aquificaceae bacterium | reverse complement strand
TCAGAAAGCGGTTAGCCACTAGGCGCACTTTGCAGGGAATGGTCACTCCCTTCACAAAAAGTGCAACAACGTGGATGACCGCTTTCTGGCTCGCCCGATGGGAGCAACCCAAAGCGTCCAATACGGCGTTATGGGTCTTGCCAAGGGAACTACCATTGCCTGCGACCCATGCCTTGTCTTGAACGCTTTGGATTGCTCTGTACCCATCAATACAATGTTGCTGGAGTACTAGTAGTTTTTGTATTATAGGAATATTCCTCCCAACCCCCACATCGGTCGAGCCACTCTTTATATTTCTCCATAACACCTTGTTAATGCGTATTTTGGAGAAAAAAACCTTTTAATTTTTTAAAAATAATCTATTCATTTATCTCTTTCGTATTCTCTAGAAAATCCTTTTTGTATTTATCATAGAATTTTTCAAAAACTCTTTCTATTTTTAGCATAACCTCTTTTGCAGAAACACCCTGCATTACATGCTCTGTCATTAAAGCTGATACTTCATGTAAGAGGTCTTGATCCTCAATCATGAAATAAGAAGACTTTAAGCGTTTAATTCCTTTTACAACACTCTCGCCCTCTGTTGCGGGGATAGGCAGTGGTTTCTGTAAAACCATTAATATTTCTTCAGTCTCTACACTTGATTCTTTTGAGCTTAAAAATTCAGCAAATAACAACAATGTGTTACGTTCTGCATGATTAAGATTTTTATAATATTTGCAAAGTTTGCGTTCGTCTTTACTTAACTGTGGAGAGGGGGGAATATTGGGGAACATTTTATCAAAGTCCAAATTAGTATTGACAAAGAAATAAGAAAAGAATTCAGGTTTAACTTAGCAACTCTATCTTATATCATCCTACAAAAGTTATTGTAATAATCTTAATTAAACCTCAACAAAGCGCAACTTTTCACGATTTAATTTAGATTGTTGAGCTAACTCACCGATTGTTTGCCCTAACTCAGGATGAATATAATCTGGGGCGATTTCAGCTAAAGGAAATAGAACAAATGGGTATTTGAGTACCTCTGCACGCGGTAAATCAATATCAGGTTGCAACACAAGATTATCATAAAAAAGAATATCAACATCTAAGGTTCTTGAGCTAAATTTAACCCCTGTGCGTTCTCGCGCATGATCTGTTTCTAGGCGTTTTAGATAACGTGACATTTCTTTATACGACTTATCTGTTTGTAAACTGGCGGATAAATTTATAAAAGGATCACCTTCAAAGCCTTCTGCATCTGACTCATAAGCACGTGAAAATATGATATTCGGAAATTCCAGTTTTAGCTGTTGAATACAAGAACGAATATTGTGTTTACGATCAATATTACTGCCTATATCAAGGTACACTTGAGCTTTGCGCTTACGAGTAATAATCACTCCGACTTCTCGTGATCCACTCACTGCTTTTGGCTTGCCTAAGGTGACTTTCACCCACGGTATTTTCATTTTCTCTAACAATAACTCGGCAATACGTTCTGCTAATGTTTCAACTAATTGAAACTCGCTTGCTGCGACTAACTCAACGACCATTTTAGCAGCTGCTTTATAATTCAACGTATCGTTAATATCATCAGACGCGGCTGCCTTTTTGTTATCCCAGCCCATTTCAAGGTCAATATTGATTGTTTGGCGTATTTGTCGCTCCCAGTCGTAAATACCAATTAAGGCTGCTACTTGTAAGTCACGTACATAAACAATATCTGTATTCATCGATCACCTAAATGGAAAAGAGTCATTAAAATAGAATACGCAGTATACCGACTCTCTAAAACAAATTTATTTTTGAACAACACTTTTTATGTAAAAAAAATAATTAATTTACATCCAAAGCAAAATTACCTCCGTAGTTAAGCGTACATAGGGAGATAAATGGTTACTATTTTTATATCAAACCTTATGTTGCACACATTTAACTTTTATAACAAAGAGATAAATGATGTATACGTAAATAGTTATTTTTCGCATCACTAAAAATTTAGGAATAACCATTAATACAATGCTTAAAATATCTACAATAAAAATCTTAGGAGTTTAGAAATGAGTAAAAATAATCTTGTTGCCAATGCAGCTTTAACTGGAATCGTTGCGTTGGGCTTAGTTGCAGTCAGTTCTTCGGCAATCGCAGGAAAGCCTGGAATGGAGAAGTGTATGGGTATTGCTAAAGCGGGACAGAATGATTGTGGAACAAGCAAACACGCCTGTGCTGGCATGGCTAAAGAAGATGGTGGTGCTGAAGAATGGTTATATATTCCTGAAGGAACGTGTAACAAAATTGTTGGTGGAACAATTAAACCTGAAAAAAAGAAAGCTAAATAGAAGTTTAGCCAAAAAATAATAAAGCAGTTATTGCCGTACATACATTCTTCATTCCTTTTGTGTGTGTACGGCATTTTCAATTAATAATACCGTAAAAAAACACTATGAAAACTAAAAATATAATGCACTCATCCTTTGCGACGCTTGCGCTTTCTTCTCTCCTATTAACCGCCTGTGGTAGCAGTGACAAAACAGCTTCAGCAAGCGATGGCGCAGCACAGAACAGTAAAGCAGGAATGGAAAAATGTATGGGGATTGCTAAAGCAGGGCAAAATGACTGTGGTACAAGCCAACATGCCTGTGCAGCACAGGCAACAAAAGATGCGGGAGCAGAAGAGTGGCTATATTTACCGAAAGGAACTTGCGACAAAATTCCTGGTGCAAAAGTTAAACCTAAGAAAGCATAATTTATATGTCAACACTACCTTCACCCTCTATCCAAGGATGCGGTATAGGTTTACGTAGCCAGCATTTTGCAACGATCGAAGCACAAAAACCTGCTGTTCCATGGTTTGAAATATTAAGCGATAATTATCTTATTGAAGGCACGGTACAGCGTGAGTTTGCACAGCAAATTCGTCCTGACTACCCCATTACCTTTCATGGTGTGGGCTTATCCATTGGTTCTGTTGAGCCTCTCAATAAAGAATACCTCAAACGATTACTCAAACTCAAAAAAGAGCTAGAACCTGCTTGGGTGTCTGACCACTTATGTTGGACATCGGCACATGGTTACAACACACACGATTTAATCCCCCTCCCCTATACTGAGCATGTTGCCGATCATATTGCTGAGCGAATTTTACAAGTACAAGATGCACTAGGAGAGCGTTTAGTGATTGAAAACGTGTCTAGCTATCTGCAATTTAAAGATACAGATATGAGTGAGTGGGACTTTATCAACTTAGTGATTGAGAAAAGTGACTGCAACTTATTGCTTGATGTCAACAATATTTACGTAAGTGCCATTAATCATCAATTTAATGCTGAAGACTATTTACTTGCCATGCCCGCAGATAAGGTAAAAGAAATTCATTTAGCGGGTTATGAAGATAAAGATACACATTTATTAGACACACACAGTCGTCCCGTAACAAAACCTGTTTGGGATTTATTCGCAAAGGCCGTGCAGCATATTGGAGATGTTCCCGTTTTAATCGAGTGGGACAATGATATTCCAGAATTTTCTCGTTTAATGCAAGAAGCGGATACCGCTAAGAAAATACAACAAGAACAATTATCCAAGCTTGTAAACACATGAACCTAAAAGACCTACAAAATGACTTTGTTGATGCCTTCTTTGGCGCCGAGATAGATGTCGATAAATATATTATTAGTGATGATAGCCTAACTGCAAAGCAGCGTTTTGGTATTTACAAAGGGAGTGTACATGGGGTATTAACACAGGCACTTGCTGATATGTACCCTGTCTGTAAAGAACTTGTCGGTGATAAGTTTTTTGATCATGTCACCAGTAAGTTTATTAATCAGAACCCACCACGCTCTGCCTTTTTTGCTGACTTTGGTGAAGGCTTTAGTGACTTTCTCGCTAATTTTGAAGCCGCTAAATCAGTAGCATACTTAGCAGATACAGCACGCTTAGAATGGTTGCGCCACACCGCATGGAATAGTAAAAACCAAGAGCCTTCTGACTTCACCACTTTAGGCAATTACTCAGAAGAACAGCAACTAGCAATGAGCTTTTCGCTACCTGAAACTGCATCATTATTACAAGCTGATTATCAAGTAGAGCAACTCTGGCAAGCACATCAAGAAGCTAATGACTTAGATTTAGAGAAAATTGATCTATTTAAGCATCTAAACTTATTGGTATGGCGTACTGATTACACAATATATATGCAAGAATTAAGCACACAGCAAATTGACTTTCTTCATGCTGTACAGCAAAACATGCCGTTATCAGCACTAGCCGAACAATTTACTGAGCATCTCGCCGACCTCCTTAGCACTGCATTAGGAAATGGCTGGATACGATCGTTTCATCTAGCATAGCTAATATGCGGATTTAAGTAATACTTCCACCATAAATTAGTAACACCTACAAAAATCAAAGCACCACCATTAAAGGAGCATAATTATATGAAAAAATTTCTCTCAGGGTTTTTAATGGGCGATTGCGCACCAATGAATCTAGTTGTTAGACCACTTTTACTCTTAGGTTTTCGACTTTACCTAGCACAAGTCTTTTTTATGTCGGGCTTGACCAAAATAAAAACATGGTCAACAACCCTATCGCTATTCGAATACGAGTATAACGTGCCCATTTTACCACCACAGATTGCTGCTTATATGGCAACTGCGGGAGAATTGATCCTACCTGCTGCCTTAGTACTTGGATTATTCAATCGCCCTGCTGCTTTAGGTTTGTTTATTCTCAATCTTGTTGCTGCAATTTCATACCCTGATATTAGTACTGCTGGCATGAAAGATCACATTATCTGGGGAACCATGTTGGCTGTATTATTTACTTTCGGCCCTGGAACTCTTTCAATTGATAAAATATTGAGCAACCGTTGGAAAAATGGTTAATCTACAATAAAAATTGTGCGTTATAAACATTATCGAACTTATTTCACGCACACTCATTAGGGGAATGATTTCATTCCCTTTTTTTATGCATAATAAAATAAAACCCACATTACAATATAAATATATGGGTACTTATTAATCATTTTTATTACCCCTAATATGATAGGGAACTTGAAATCGCTTGTAGACTTATGTATAGAGGACTACAATCCCGCCCCATTATTAATGCGTGCTAATATACAGGGGCAGAGAACATGAGATTAGAATCCATATTTCCTTTTTTAATTTGGTTTAAATTAATTAATAAGGAGTCTCTAAAAGCAGACTTAATGGCAGGGATAACGGGGGCTGTTATTGTCGTACCGCAAGGTGTTGCTTTTGCTACCATCGCAGGTATGCCGCCAGAATATGGGCTCTATACTGCAATGATTACCCCTATTATTGCTGCATTATTTGGTTCTTCTTTTCACTTAGTTTCAGGGCCTACTACTGCAATTTCTATCGTTGTCTTTTCAACCATTAGCAACTATGCGACCCCTGGCTCTCCCGAGTTTGTTTCTTTAGCCTTAACCCTTACTTTTCTTGCAGGTGTGTATCAATTAGCATTTGGTATTGCGCGTTTAGGTGTGTTAGTCAACTTTGTTTCTCATACGGTTGTCATCGGCTTTACCGCAGGTGCTGCCATCTTAATTGCAACCAGTCAAATTAAGCATTTAATGGGAATAGAAATCGCCAAAGGTGAATCTTTTTTACATATTTGGATGAAGATTTTTGAAAATATAGGTTCAACAAACTTCTATCTTCTTGCCATTGGCTTATCAACTTTAATTGTTTCTATTTTAGTGAAAAAATTTCTTCCTAAGATACCTAATTTATTAATAGGTTTAATTGTCGGCAGTCTGTTAGCAATGGCATTTAAGGAACATACCGATACGATTGCGTTTGTTAAGGAAATTCCTGCACAGCTCCCTCCTCTTTCGATGCCAACATTCTCTCTTGAAACCATTAAAATGCTAGCGCCAGAAGCATTTGCAGTTGCTTTATTAGGGTTAATTGAAGCTGTTTCTATTGGACGATCTATTGCAACACGTTCAAACCAACGCATTGATGCCAACCAAGAATTTATAGGTCAAGGTATCTCAAATATGACGGGTAGCTTCTTCTCTAGTTATGCTGGCTCAGGCTCCTTTACACGCTCAGGGGTTAACTACGAAGCAGGTGCAAAAACACCACTTTCAGCCATCTTTTCTGCGGTCATTTTAGCGATTATTGTTCTTTTGATCGCACCCTTGACAGGATACCTTCCTATCGCAGCAATGGCAGGCGTTATTTTATTAGTCGCCTATAACTTGGTAGATTTTCATCATATTAAACAAACGCTGTCTTTTAGCAAATCAGAATCAGCGGTTCTATTAACCACCTTTTTTGCAACACTCTTCCTTGAGTTAGAATTTGCAATTTATTTTGGTGTATTACTTTCTTTGATTCTCTTTTTAGCAAAAACATCCACACCAAATATTCCTGTTTTATCGGTTGATAATAGCCCTAGAAGTACACATCGTAAATTTATCGATGTCAGTGAAAAACCTACTTTGCAATGTCCACAGCTAAAGATAATAAGAATTGATATGTCGATCTATTTTGGCTCGATTAACCACATTCAAAAGAAACTTTCTAAGATAGTAGATGATGAAAAAATTCATCATGTTTTAATTGAAGCAAGTGGAATTAATTTTATTGATCTTGCAGGAGCGGATGCTTTAATTTCTGAGAATAACCGTTTGAAAGGTCTCGGTGGTGGTCTCTATTTCACTGGATTAAAACCTATAGTATATGAATTTGCAGCACAATCAGGTTTTATTAAAAGCATTGGCAATGATCACTTTTTTGATACAAAACAAAATGCTATTAGGAAAATATACAAACACTTAGATAAAAATATATGTTCTCAGTGTCAGGTAAAGATTTTTGAAGAATGTAAATAATTTTTCCTAGAAACAAGCTGAAAAACACTCTTCAACTTGCTCTCTGAGCTTGTCGAAGAGTGCAGCTAATTACTACTCAGTAGATATAAAATTTTCTGCTTTTAAATCCATATCAAGTGCTTCTAAGCGCTCTGGCGTTCCTATATCTCGCCAATCACCTGAAAAATACTCTCCTGTAACTAATCCCTTATCCATTGTTTTGCGTAATAATGGTCCCAATGCCTGTTGCTTGGGAATATTTCCTTTGCGTATCTGATCTTGTAAAACGATAAATAACTCAGGTTTGTAATACGCAATACCACTAAACGTATATTTAATATTTCCCTCTTGGCTCACCCTATTATTATCGTTTAATGCAAAATCACCTTCAGGATGATGTGGCGGATTATTGACTAAAATTAAGTGTGCTAGATGATTATCTTGTAATACGTGATGAGGTGTTAAGTTGTAGTCACACCAAATATCTGCATTGATAACTGCAAAGGTTTCATCGCCTAATAAATTCAATGCGTTGACAATCCCGCCTGCGGTTTCCAATGCACCCTCATGTTGTTCATTAGAGTATTGAATATTTAAACCAAAGGCAGAGCCATCGCCAAGTGCAGCAGGTATCTGTTCTGCTAACCATGCAATATTAATAACAATATCCCGAAAACCTGCTTGTTTTAATTTTTCTAAATGCCATACAATCAATGGCTTACCACCGACTTTTAATAATGGTTTTGGCGTATGGTCTGTGAGTGGGCGCATTCGTGTACCATGCCCTGCGGCGAGTATCATTGCTTTCATCGAGGAAGTGTAACCGTACCGATGGTATTAGGGATATTGAGTTGCTCAAAAAGTGCAATCAATGCGTGGGTTTCTGGGTGTTTTTTACCGACTTGCATAACGTAACTCAGTGTTAACGGTAAATCATTCAGGTAGTTTTTCTTGCCATCTCGATGATATAAGCGAGCAAAAATACCGAGAACTTTGATGTGTCGTTGTAAGCCCATTAAATCAAACCATTTTAGAAAGGTTTTATCATCGATAGATGCCATTAAACCTGCATCAACGGCTTTATCTCGATAGCGAAGCGCCCACTGCTCTACTTTATGATTTGACCATGCTATATAACAATCGCGTAAAATAGACACTAGATCATAAGTAATTGCCCCTAAAACAGCATCTTGATAATCAATAATGGCAGGATTATTTTCGGCTACGACCATTAAATTACGCGAGTGATAATCACGATGCACAAAGACTTTTGGTTGCTCTAGTATCGTGACAGTCAAATCATCAAATGTCTGTTGGATAATTTTTTGCTGATGATGATCTATTTTAAGCCCTAAATGAGTCTGTAAAAACCATTCAGGCATAAGTTGCATTTCTTGCTGTAGTAGCTCGGCATTGTAAACGGGTAAATCGCTTGTACTTGCCTGTTGCATTTTGATTAATGCTTCGAGGGCATCTTCATAAAGTGCATCTGCTGTGGCATCATTTAATTTATCTAAATACGGTGTAGAACCAAGATCAGACAAAACTAAAAAACCCTTTGCTAATGATTGTTTAAGAATTTTTGGCGCATGTACGCCCACTTTTAATAAGCGTTGTGTTACATCAACAAAAGGGGTGGAATCTTCTTTTTCTGGTGGAGCATCCATTGCTATCATCGTTTCATTCTTGTTATGAATGCGAAAATAACGACGAAAACTCGCATCGGCAGAGGCGACGGTTAAAGTGGCTTCTGGCCATGTTTCTTGAATCCACAGGGTTAATTCTTGTAGGCGTATATCTTGAGTCATGGGTATTTTTATTTTAAGAGTGTTAAGGAGTCAGAATTAAATAATCTTAACGGCGCAACGCTAAAAAAACTCCCGCGCCCATCATAATGCTACCAGCCGTACGGTTGAGTCGTTGCATACTTTTTTCTGACTGTAAGTGACGACGCGCTGATGCTGCACTATAAGCGATAAGCATTAATCCCATCATTAAGGCAATAAAGGTTAATAGACTTGCTAAGATTATATCCGATTGATTTAATGCGCTTAAATCCATAAAGGTGGGTAAAAAAGCAATATAAAATAGGATAACTTTTGGATTGGAAGCGGAGATAAGAAAGCCTTGAGTTATGCCTGAAAACCATGATTCTGCATTGTGATCTACTTTATCTAAGTCAGTATTCGCTTTAGCCGTCCACATTTTCCAGCCTAAATACAACAGATAGGCTGCACCAACAAAGCGGATGATTGTAAATAAACCACTCCAGTTTTCAGCAATAGACGCTAAACCCAGTGTTGCCATCACTAAATAAATAATATCACTGAGTGTTATACCGACAGCTAATGGAATACATGCTTTTGTACCTGCGGTTAAGGCACGAGCCAACAGTGCGAAAACACCAGGACCTGGTGTAATAGCAAAGATAAAGATTGCAATGAAAAAAGTGATAGAGGCTTGCAATGACATGGTTTTATTCCATTGAGGCGACAAACTCACGCAAGGCTGTTTTAAACTCTTCCCCTAAAGCTTCGTGTTTTGTTGCATATTCAACATTTGCCATCATATAACCCAGTTTTGAGCCGCAATCGTGGCTTTTTCCTGTCATATTAAAGGCATTGACGGTCTCTTGCTCCATTAAACTTGCAATAGCATCTGTCAGTTGAATTTCACCACCTGCGCCTTTTCCCGTTATTTTTAGCAAATCCCAAATAGCATTTGATAACACATACCGCCCAACAACGGCTAAGTTTGAAGGTGCATCGTCCACCGCAGGTTTCTCCACCACTTGTGTCATCGGTGCAGACTCCCCTGCTTCAAGTTCCTTACCTCCTACATCTGCAACACCGTAGTTACTTACCTGCGCCATCGGCACTGGCTCTACCATAATCTGGCTTGCACCTGACGCCTCATATAAATGCATCATTTTTGCAAGATTATCTTTCGCCAAGTCACAACTATAACCATCAATAATCACATCAGGCAAAGCGACCACAAAAGGCTCATCACCTACCGCAGGTAGAGCGCATAACACCGCATGACCTAAGCCTTTAGCAACCCCTTGACGTACATGAATCAAGGTCACATCATCAGGGCATATAGCCTTAAGTTCAGCAAGTAGCGTCTCTTTTTTGCCACGAATGAGACTATCCTCTAACTCAAAATTAATATCAAAATGATTTTCAATCGCACTCTTGCTGGAATGAGTAACTAGCACGATCTCCTTGATACCTGCAGCAATACATTCATGCACAATGTATTGAATCATGGGTTTATCAACAACAGGTAACATTTCTTTGGGGATAGATTTGGTCGCTGGCAACATGCGTGATCCAAAACCTGCTACAGGAATAACCGCTTTACGAAGTGACTTTGGCATATAACTCTCTCTTTATTCTTATAATAAACGGGGGTAATTATCACATAAGATAGAATATTTAGAAGTAATAGTTATCTAATAATTGTTACCTTGGGTCAAATTATCACGCTCTGCACAGATTCTGCATTTTATTTCCTGAAAAGTTACATCATCTACTCTATTTTTCATGTAAAAATAATCCGCATGAAATATATCAACCTCATTTCTTTGATCTCACTCTTTATGCTACTTGTTTTCATTTATCTACCGGATGAAGGGAATATAATGCCTGTAAAAAATGCAACATCCAAAGACTGGAACCCCAAATCATTTTGGTATTACCCTTGGGGTCAGTCTGTCACACACAAAGGAGTAGATATTTTTGCCAAGAAAGGTACACAGGTACTTTCCCGAACGAGAGGTTTGGTTGTTTTTTCAGGCAATAATGGTCGTGGTGGCAAATCGGTTATTATTTTATCAAACAAATACCATTTACATTACTATGCTCATTTAAGATCGATCCATGCACATAACTATCGCTATATTGCTGCAGGCGATAAAATAGGTGAAGTTGGTAATACTGGCAATGCTAAGGGAAAACCTGCTCATTTGCATTATTCTATTTTTCGGCTTATTCCCCAACCTCTCGATTGGGATACTCATACACCACAAGGTTGGAAAAAAATGTTTTATCTTAATCCTGCACTAGAGACTGCACATGAAAGCTAATATATTAATTGTTGATGATGATGCACATATACGTGAGGTGATTGCGTTTGCTTTAGAAAAAGCGGATATGCAGGTGTTACACGCTGCTGACGGTCAAGCAGCTTTAACACTTATCCAGCAAAACCCGCATATTGATTTAATTGTCTTAGATATAAATATGCCAGAGATGGATGGTTTGGAGATGTGTAGAGAACTGCGTAAAACCTCGCAAACGCCTATTCTCTTTCTTTCTTCGCGTGACGATGAAATTGATCGTATTCTTGGCTTGGAATTAGGTGGTGATGATTATGTAACCAAACCCTTTAGTCCGCGTGAATTAGTTGCACGTATCCATGCTATTCTTAAACGCTTACAGCCACGACCTATCACAGCAGAAACACATATTATCCAACACAAAAAACTTAAAATTGATGATGAGCAACATGCGATCTGGTGGGATAATAAAAGTATTTCACTCACTGCCACCGAATTTGCGATTATCAAACAAATGGCACGCTATCCTACTAAGGTCTACAGCCGTGAGGCTATTATGAACAGTGCCTATGAATACAATATCCATGTGAGTGATCGTACGATTGATAGTCATATTCGCCATATTCGTGCCAAGTTTTCAGAGGCAGGTTGTGAAAAAATCATTGAGACACTGCATGGTGTTGGTTATAAACTTTCATCATGTCAGTAGAAAAAATCACTACTAAGAATAAAGAGATAGCACCCAAAAAACTCTATCGCCTACGTACTGTATTGCTACTGGTTACGCTGTCTATCCTGTTATTACCACTTGCCAGTGTGCTTTATTTTCGTTTTTATGAGAATGAATTGGTAAGACAAACAGAGATAGAATTAATCGCCCAGTCCGCTGTTATATCAGCAACTTACCGAAATTTCATAAGAAATCAAATTAAAAACAAAGCAGACTACGGTATCGCCACTAAAAGCACTTTAAAAAATAAACGCGATGATTACTACACACCTGTTATACCAACCCTAGATCTCTCTCAACAGGATGTGTTACCACGGCGCAAAAATGCTCTGCCTATTTATGACCCTCCTGATATTCAAGCCCTAAATGCAGGTAGCCAATTACAAGAGATACTCAAAGATAGTCAGCAGGTGACATTAGCGGGTATGCGTGTACTAGATTATCACGGTATCGTCGTCGCAGGACGTGGAGAACGCGGGTTTTCTCTTGCCCATATCGATGAAGTTAAACAGGCATTACACGGTAAATATACCAGCGTTCTTCGGCAAAGACTCTCCAATGAAGCGCCTCCCCCCATTGCATCAATAAGTCGAGGGACAGGCATTCGCGTATTCAGTGCATTTCCAATTATTGAGGATAATAGAATTTATGGTGTCGTTTATTTATCTAGAACACCACAAAATATTCTTAAACATTTATATGCGGTGACAGGGCGAGTGTTAATTGCAGTCACCGTTGTTTTATTGGTTACACTGCTTCTCGCTTTCTTTGTATCTTCCCGTATCGTCCGCCCTATTAAACAGCTTACTAGCCAAGCACAAAAACTTGCTGAAGGTAAAATCATAACGGTTAATACCTTAGAA
This sequence comes from Aquificaceae bacterium, assembly GCA_003972955.1. Classification (GTDB taxonomy): domain Bacteria; phylum Pseudomonadota; class Gammaproteobacteria; order Thiotrichales; family Thiotrichaceae; genus JAGLBW01. The sequence goes on along the minus strand of QOAQ01000104.1, from coordinate 4,762 downwards.
AAACCAGGTACATACGAAATATCCAAGCTATCCCAAAGCTTTGCAACGATGTCACAAACCTTGCAACAACGTGGGGATTATATTCGTCAGTTTGCTTCGCATGTATCACATGAATTTAAAACCCCCCTTACCTCAATTCAAGGCGCTATCGAGTTACTGCAAGATCATATCGATGATATGCCTACTGCACAGCGACAGAAGTTTCTTGATAATCTTCAAAGTGATACACAGCGTTTAGAGAAATTGGTTAGCCGTTTATTAGAGTTGGCAAAAGCAGATGCGATGCAAGTCTCCAATGAAAATTCAGACCTTGAATATTGCTTAGAAACATTCAAAGAACGTTATAAAGAAAAAGACCTGCTAATAACAATCAGCCCTAATACTTACCCCAAGAAAGTAGCCATTGCTAATGATGTATTAGAAACGGTGTTTAGCAATATTTTTGAAAATAGCCTGCAACATCAATCTGATAAGGTAATAATAAATATTACTCATGTGGATGATATTTTAGAAATAGACATTCGTGATAATGGCTCCGGTATTTCCAAAGCAAATGCAGAGCGTATATTCACCCCCTTTTTTACCACCAGACGAAACCAAGGTGGGACAGGTCTAGGCTTGGATATTGTTGCCTCATTATTACAAACATGGAATGGAGGTATACGGCTTAAAAATACTCAGAAAGGTGCTAATTTCATAATAACACTACAATTAGCGAATAGTGACAAATAAGTCTTAGGAATATTGTTGCACCTATTTTATACACAGTCCTTAGCAAAATTTCTATTCAAAACAGAAAGATTTTAGACCATACATAAAGAAGTAAATTTAGTATAATCAAGCACATCAATTTTTATTAATCTGAAACTTTCACATGAAAATGAACGTGTTTTTTTATGTAAAAGTCTCATTTATTTCTAGGGTCTTTATCTCTATGTCGTTTGCTCCTTGGATTTTTTTAGATAATAACTGTACTGATACAGATGATATTTTTCGTTTTACACAAAGTAGTTCAAACAACTACTTTGCACTTATAGCAGAAGAGTTACCACAAACGACTGTTGCTACCAGAAGTAAAATCGGCGCTAAACTACTTGTTGAAGCATCCCAACTTGCACTCGAAAAGCTACAAGAGCAAGAATTAGACTTTTCCTCTCACTTTTTTACCTTATTAAATAAGGCATGGAAAACAAAAGTTCTTTTACATGCTACTCAAAATCCTTTCTTAGACAATCCTCCTTTATCCATAAAACAACTAACTGAAAATACCATCTTAAGTGATGATGTGGTAAAACACTATGATGCATCTATTGGCTTGATCTATTTAGAAAATAATCAGCTTCTATTTTTACAAAGTGGTGATGCACAACTTGCGCTTCTAAATAAACGTAATAATTGTGAAATAAAACAAGCTAACCAGCAATCATTATCGATGATGCTAAATAGCACCCCTCTACCGCAGCAACTTATTGATATAGAGAAGTATCAGCTTAATATGTTGGTATTATTACCTCATAAATACACAACACCAAAAACAAAGGCGCGTTTAAACTCCAATATACTTAAAATTTATCGATCATTTGAAAGCAGTCAGCAACAAGCAGAAAATAATGACAATACTCAACTACTTATTTTAAGAAGAAAGCAGAAAGAAATAACCTCAGCTGTTACTCCACAAAAAATAAGTTCGTCCACACCACAGAAAAAAGAGTTATCTAAAAAAGGGATGGGTGTTTATGTATTATCTGCTTCTGTCCTTATTTCAGCGCTTACAGCTAGTTATTTTTTATGGCAAGTTCAAGCAACAGAGAATATCTCACCCCTATTTTTTGATACTAACTCAGCAACAAATCAATTGGCTTTAAACAAACAAATAGAAGTACCCCCTTCTAAAAAAATCTCTTTAAAAACGACAGATAAACAACTTGAAATCAATAAACAAACTGAGCAAGAAAAACAATTAAAAGCCAAACTAGCTGAGACTGAGAAAGAAAATAATGAAAAAAAACAACAAAAGAAGAAAGAACAAGCCGCTGCCAAAGCACTAAAAGCCCTACAACAAAAAGAAGCAAAACAACAGGCTATCGCTGAAGCACTAAGAATAAAAACACTCGAAATTGAAAAAGCTCGTCAGGAAAAAGAATTAAAAGCAAAAATAGAAGCTGATAGAAAGAAAAAGCTTGCACAAGAGAAAGCGTTAAAATTACAGCAAGAAGAAGCATCTTTAATCTCTATTGAAAAAGATCTTGAAACAATTAATCGCTATGATAAAGAAATCGACAGACAGCAACAGCTAGAAGAAAAAAAGCGCCGTGAAAATCAAGCTAAATTAGCGGCAAAAAAACAAGCAGAAGCAGAAGCCCAAAAAAAACAAGCCCTTATACAACAACGGCGCAGAGAGTTTGAAAACAACAAAAAAAAGCAACAAACAGCCTCTATTAAACCCAGCACACCCAAAAACCAAGAAGAACTACAAAAACAAAAGGAAGCTGAGAAACAACGTATTATTGCTGAAGAGCTAAAAAAGCAACAGGTTGACAAAGTTAAAGCAAAAGCAGCGCGAGAAAAGGTGATACAAAAGACCATTACTCACCAATTAGTCAACTACAGCAAAACATTTTATCGTCATGTTGTTCAGCTTAAACAAAAAGATCAAGCGATCAAATTATTAGAACAGAAAAAAGCGTCCTCTAATGATCCAAATATGATACGTACTCAAGAAATGCTACAAAGCAAAAAGGACGATATAAAACAGCGCATTGATAGACTAGCTGTTTTATATGCGGAAAAATTAAAACAACTATGTGCTCACAAAGTCATTCACCCTATTGAAAGACCTGTTAAATTGACGGAGGTCGAGCGTATTGCGCTTGCTGTTATTTCTCAAAAACAGCGTAACTGTTCCCAGCCACAAACTTTATCTAGCCAAAATATATCAAAAACACTAATTAATAGATATTTACATGTGAATCCATGAAGTTAAATTAAATACCTCCAATAAAATCAATATAAAAAATAGCTCTGTGCAGTTTTGTAAGATATTCCGAATACAGTCCTAAGTGCTTATTCTATAGCCATATATGTATATAGATATGCCTATAAGATTAATATATATTAGCAGATTCTTAAATTATCCAACTATTCTAATTATAATGAACCTATTTAAACTGTTTTTTGCCACGATGGTGGCTTCTCTTTTTGGGCTATTACCACTTGATGTTTTTGCTTCTGGCTCCGAAGCATTAGCCCCTATTGATTTAACCGCAACATCTTATGGTATTTGGGCTGTGATTATTTTTGTTGCTGCCTACGCTTTAGTTATTGGTGAAGAACAACTCCACATGCGTAAATCTAAACCCATGATTCTGGGCGCGGGTATTATTTGGGTTTTGGTAGCAATTGCCTATATATCGGTTGGGCATTCTGATCAAGTACGGGGATTTTTAAACCATAATTTATTGGAATATGTTGAATTATTCTTATTCTTACTTGCTGCAATGACCTTTATTAACACCATGGAAGAACGCGGCGTGTTTGATGCACTACGTGGTTGGTTAGTTTCTAAAGGCTTCTCTTTATATAAAATCTTTTGGATTACAGGCGTTTTAGCCTTTTTCATCTCTCCTATTGCCGATAATTTAACAACCGCATTATTAATGGCTGCAGTCGTTATGGCAGTAGCAGGTGGCAAACAAGCGATAGCTGGCAATACAGAGAAAACAAAATTTGTTGCTTTAGCCTGTATTAATATTGTCGTTGCAGCAAATGCTGGTGGAGCATTTAGTCCATTTGGAGATATAACAACCTTGATGGTTTGGCAAAAAGGGATGCTCCAATTCAATGAATTTTTTGTCTTATTTATACCCGCTCTGGTTAATTGGCTAGTACCTGCCATGATTATGTCGTTCTTTATTGCAAAAGGTAACCCTGATCCCGTCACAGAAAAAATTATTGTTAAACGTGGCGGCTACTTTGTTATAGTGCTATTCATTGGCACAATCGCAATGGCTGTTACCTTCCACAATGTACTTCATTTGCCTCCCATGCTTGGCATGATGACAGGATTAGGCTTATTAAAACTATTTGGCTACTACTTAAAAATAACAGGCGAAAATTCGGCTGTTGAAAATGATACACATGCTGTAGGACGTTGGGATATATTCTCTCAGTTAGAGCGTGCGGAGTGGGATACTTTAATGTTCTTCTACGGTGTTATTCTTTGCGTGGGTGGCTTAAGTGCTTTAGGTTATTTAGGCTTGGTCTCTGGCTTAATGTACGGGGACTTAGGTGCAACAAATGCCAATATTCTTGTGGGGCTTCTTTCCGCTATTGTTGATAATATTCCCGTGATGTTTGCCGTGTTAACCATGAACCCAGAAATGTCATCAGGTCAGTGGTTATTAGTGACGTTAACCGCAGGTGTTGGCGGCTCACTACTCTCCGTTGGTTCTGCCGCTGGTGTTGCATTAATGGGGCAAGCGCGTGGAGTTTATACTTTCTTCTCTCACCTAAAATGGACATGGGCGATTGGCTTAGGTTATGTGGCAAGTATATGGGTGCATATGATGATTACACCGCTATAATGCAAAAATGGCTGGGCTGGATATGATGTAATCTCCAGTCCTTCTGTACTAGTACTCCAACAACATTGTATTGATGGATACAGCGAGTCAGAAAGCGGTTAGCCACTAGGCGCACTTTGCAGGGAATGGTCACTCCCTTCGCAAAAAGTGCAACAACGTGGATGACCGCTTTCTGGCTC
>QOAQ01000011.1 GCA_003972955.1 Aquificaceae bacterium | reverse complement strand
GGGCAAGCTGTTTGAGCGTAGCGAGTTTTTGCCCTGCCCATTTTTACTTGTGAAGCGCAGGAGAAAGCGGGTAGCTGGGTCGCCTTTTCTTTGGTTCGTTTCTTTTGGCGACGCAAAAGAAATGAACTCGTAGCCGTTAAGACGCTTCGAAAATCAACAAAAGTTTAGTCGGCTACGAAAACCTTGCAGTGAAAATGAATAATCACCACTGCGTAACATCAGTAATATTAGATGTTATATTCTATACGCGTAAAGCTAAAGCATTCCCCTCAAATTTAATCCCACCCCAACCCGTATCCATAAAATGACGTATATTTTGATGATTGTTTCCCTCAGGCTGTAACAAGACATCATCACGATAATAAGCACCAAAACAGGCTAATGCTTGCTCGGTGTCTAGATGTTGTAATGTTGCAAAAGAGAATAATTTACAAGAGCCAGAGTTTTCACCTGCGGCATTGTATAGGTCGCCATTGCTAAAGGCTGTTTCTGTAAAATCATAGTTATTTTCAATCACTGCCATTGTGTCGGCAAATTCAATTTTTTCAGGTGTTTTATTCAGCTTATTTAAAAAAGTGTCTAGGTTCATAGTAATCGTGTCTTTTAAGGAAAATGTCGTAAATAATATTACATTTGCGCGTATACTACCGAGCTAGTAATTTTTTTGAAATGATAATCTAAGCTATAAATTATGAATGAAAATAATAAATCTACCGATAAGCCACTTAACTTTATCGAAAAAATAATCACCGAAGATCTTAAGAGCGGTAAAGTCGATAAATTAACCACGCGATTCCCGCCAGAGCCAAATGGATACCTTCATATTGGTCATGCAAAATCTATTTGTTTGAATTTTGGAGTTGCACAACAGTTTGGAGGTACGTGTAACTTACGTTTTGATGATACCAATCCCGCCAAAGAAGAGTTGGAATATGTTGACTCAATTAAAGAGGATATAAAGTGGCTGGGCTTTCAGTGGGATGGAGATGTGCGTTACACCTCTGATTATTTTGACCAGCTTTATGATTGGGCAATTACACTCATTAAAGAAGGCAAAGCATACGTTTGTGATTTAAACCAAGACGAAATGCGCGAGTACCGTGGCAACTTAACCACCGCAGGCAAAGATAGCCCTTATAAAAGTCGCTCTGTTGAAGAAAACCTTGAGCTATTTGAGAAAATGCGGGCAGGGGAGTTTGAGGAAGGCGCATGTTCATTGCGCGCAAATATCGATATGGCGCATCCTAATATGCAAATGCGCGATCCTGTTATTTACCGCATCAAAAAAGTGGATCATCACCAAACAGGCGATAAGTGGTGTATTTACCCCTCTTATGATTATGCACATGGGCAAGGGGATGCTATCGAAGGTATTTCTCACTCTATTTGTACCTTAGAATTTGAAGAACATCGCCCGCTGTATGATTGGTTTATTGAGAATGTCGATGTGCCAAGTACCCCGCATCAATATGAATTCTCTCGTTTAAATGTTAATTACACCGTCACCAGTAAACGTAAGTTAAAGCAGCTGGTGGATGAAAACCATGTAGATGGTTGGGATGACCCACGTATGCCAACCGTTTCAGGTATGCGTCGTCGTGGTTTTACACCGCAATCTATTCGTAAATTTTGTGATATGGCAGGGGTGACGCGTGTCGATGGGGTGGTCGATGTCAGCATGTTGGAATTTGCTATTCGTGACGACCTGAATGAAAATGCAACCCGCGCGATGTGTGTGTTGCACCCATTAAAAGTGGTGTTAACAAACTATCCTGAGGATAAAACAGAAGAAATGACCGCACCAGGTCATCCGAATCGTGATGATTTAGGCTCGCGTACGTTACCGTTTGGGCGTGAGATTTTAATCGATCAAGAGGATTTTAGAGAATCCGCTAATAAAAAATACAAGCGTTTGGTCATTGGTAAACGCGTACGTCTACGCAATGCTTACATTATTGAAGCCGATGAAGCGATTAAAGATGATGATGGCAATATCATTGAAGTACGCGCACGTATTATTGAAAATACCGTCGGTAAAAACCCTGAAGATGGCATCAAAGCAAAAGGAGTGATTCATTGGGTATCAGCAAACGATAATATTGACTGTGAAGTGCGCCTTTATGATCGACTCTTTACCGAAGAAGCCCCCGATGCTGGCGGTAAAGACTTTTTAGCATCAATCAATCCAAAAAGCTTAGAAATACTCACAGGCTGTAAGGGTGAAATCAGCTTAAAAAATGCCACCGTAAAAGATCACTATCAATTTGAGCGCGAAGGCTACTTTATCTTAGACTCCAAATATTCCACAGAAGATAAAATGGTATTTAATCGTACCATTGGATTGCGCGATACTTGGGAAAGAAAAGCTTAAGAAAACATAAACTATTATAATTTTTAAGGAATAAATATGACCATTAAACGCATCGGACACCGATATATCGACGTAGCCAGTGAAACAACGATAGATACGTGGTTTCCGCGTTCTAATAAAGAAGTTGCCAGAAGTTGTTTAGCACAAAAAGTTGGCTTAATTAAAAGTGATTTTGTCGAAATTGAAATTGATATTGATGCAGCACCCAAAACAACCGAAGATGTTTATTTAAGACTACACCTACTCTCAGAATGTGCGGTTAAGCCCCATGGTATCAATCTTGAGGGCATGTTTGGTTTATTGCCAAATGTAGCATGGACATCTGCGGGGCCTGTGCTTCCTGCAACCGTTGAGGAATTAATCGGACTTATTGCAGAAGAAAATACCCAATTAAACGTCACCTCTATTGATAAGTTTCCACGCATGACCGATTACGTCATTCCTGAAGGCGTAAGAATTGGCAATGCCGACCGTATTCGCTTAGGCGCGCATGTTGCCTCTGGAACAACCGTCATGCACGAAGGTTTTATTAACTTTAATGCAGGGACATTAGGCAACTCAATGGTAGAAGGACGCATTAGCGCGGGCGTTGTGATTGGCGATGGTTCTGATATTGGTGGGGGGGCTTCTATTATGGGCACACTCTCAGGCGGTGGAAAGCAGGTGATTTCAATCGGTGAGAAAAGCTTATTAGGCGCAAATGCTGGTTTAGGTATTTCTTTAGGTGACGAATGTATTGTTGAATCGGGCTTATACCTAACCGCAGGTTCTAAAGTCAAAACCCCTGAAGGTGATATTGTCTCTGCACGCGAGTTATCAGGAAAATCAGGTCTATTATATCGTCGTCACAGTCAAACAGGTGCTATCGAAGCCATTGCAATTAATGCAGGGCTTTGGGGTGGCTTGAATGATGAGTTGCATAACAACGATTAATGATTGAAGAGGAAATAAATTACCATGAAAGCAGCGCTTCAACTGTTGATGTTACCGTCTGATGCACAAGTCTTCCTTGATTTTGCTAAAGACCATGTTGACAGCATCGACGCAGAACAACGTTTATTAGTCGGTGATTGTGAGCTTATCTTTAAAGCATCCGAGCAACATGAAAACACCCTATTTGTCGGAAGCCTTAGCATTAATTCAGGCGGATTAGATGATGGTTGTAAAGACAGTAATCGTGCAAATAATGTCTACCGTGAGTTACGTAAATGGATTAAGAAAAATTACGACAATCGTCTAAGCACATGGGAAGAAGGCAAGAAAGATAAAATGGGTAGAACCCGTAATCAATGGTTAGCGCCCGATGCAAAAGCATGGAAACAAAATAATGCCAATGCAGAAATATGTCACTCACCCACAAGCATCGTTTATTACGATATAGCCCCCGAATTCTCCAGTATGGGGGGCATTAAGCCAAAAGGTGAAAAATTTAAAGCACGTAGTTAATCAACATTGGAATTATTGCCTTTTATACAAAATTAATTGATCACAGCTTAATTAAATAACCTGAATGTCCTATTAAGGTGCGGTATATATTTAACAGCTCTATTTTGGTGCTGTTAATCCATATAATCATTATTTGAATCAGAAGAAAATCAGAATTTCTGATTATATTTTACACTTAAATAACAATCTCAAAATAATCTAAAACTAAAATTAATTCATAAATCATTCAGTTAAAAAAATGATAGCGTAAACTGGCACGGTTATTGCCTTAGTAGTTTTGCGTTTTATCAATTAATAAAAGGATTGTTTATGATTATTAAAAATCTCAAAAAAATGACAGCGACTGCTTTAATGGTAGGTTTGTCATTCTCTCTTCTTTCTAGCCAAGCTTTAGCGGCGGATGACACGATTAAAGTCGGTGTTTTACACTCTCTATCAGGTACGATGGCGATTAGTGAGACGACCTTAAAAGATACCATGTTAATGCTGATTGATGAGCAGAATAAAAAAGGTGGTTTATTAGGAAAGAAGCTAGAAGCGGTTGTGGTTGACCCCGCTTCAGATTGGCCTTTATTTGCTGAGAAAGCGCGTGAGTTAATTACTAAAAAGAAAGTAGCCAGTATTTTCGGATGTTGGACATCGGTTTCTCGTAAGTCAGTACTACCTGTACTTGAAGAGCTAAATGGTTTGATGTTTTATCCTGTGCAGTATGAAGGTGAAGAGTCGTCAAAAAATATTTTCTATACAGGGGCTGCGCCAAATCAACAGGCAATCCCTGCGGTTGATTACTTAATGAAAGACCTTGAAGTGAAGCGTTGGGTGTTAGCAGGTACAGATTATGTTTATCCTCGTACTACCAACAAGATTTTAGAAGCGTATTTGATGTCTAAAGGTGTTGATAAGAAAGATATTATGATCAACTACACACCTTTTGGACACTCTGATTGGCAGTCAATTGTTTCTGATATTAAGAAATTCGGTTCAGCAGGAAAGAAAACAGCCGTTGTTTCTACAATCAATGGCGATGCGAACGTACCTTTCTATAAAGAGCTAGGAAACCAAGGTGTTACGTCTGAGAAAATTCCTGTGATTGCTTTCTCTGTGGGTGAAGAAGAGCTTGCAGGTATTGATACTAAGCCGCTTGTTGGTCATTTAGCTGCATGGAATTACTTTATGAGTGAAGACAATAAAGAAAATGAAGCGTTTATCAAAACATGGCATGCGTTTATTAAAGACAAGAAGCGTGTTACCAATGACCCTATGGAAGCAGCGATGATTGGTTTCAAAATGTGGGTTAAAGCCGTTGAAAAAGCAAAAACTACTGATGTTGATAAAGTAATTGATGCAATGATTGGTATTGAAGTACCAAACTTAACGGGTGGTACAGCAAAAATGCTAAAGAACCATCACTTAACAAAGCCTGTGTTGATTGGTGAAATCCAAGAAGATGGTCAGTTTGAAGTGGTTTCTAGAACAGATAAAGAAGTACCCGGTGATGCATGGTCTGACTACCTAAAAGGCAGTAAAGACTTAATCTCTGATTGGACGAAACCAATTAGTTGTGGCAACTACAATACCGTTGAAAAGAAGTGTTTAGCAGCTGCTAAATAATTTTTAGAAACTTATTGTTTTGTGAATAGTGGTTTGTATGACTTCATACAAACCACTGTTAGTTTCTAAGGACTCAGGATTGAATAATGTGCGGAACTTGACGCAGAATTTTTGTTCCAGATTGGATGATCTCACGAGGCGCATAGTCACTCTACGCAACGATTGAGAGCATTCAATCTGGGATAAAAAGGCATTTAAGTTTTGTAGATTATTTAATTCTGAGTCCTAAGCCGATAAATATAATTAATTTAAGACTAGATTAATTATATTTAACTACTTATTATCTCCTTCCCCTCCCTCCTACAGCAAGAACAGAAGCCATGATGTCAATGTTTAGCTATCCAAAAAATAGTATTCCATTTCTCGGAATAATAACTTTATTTATGATGAGCTTGTTTTTTTCAGCCCCTTCTTATGCTGAAAAACAAGTAAATTCAGATGCTTTTATCAGTGCCTTAGCAGCATTAAAATCAAAAAGCTTTAAAGACAAAAAACAGGCATTAGATCAGTTATCTGCTAGTCATGATGAGCGCACTTTGAATATCATTGAAGCAATGCTGAAGGCGCGTTTGTTCTACACTAAAGCCGATAAAAATATCGTTATTGCGATTAAAAGTTCGGCAGGTTATGCCATTACCGATGTGTTAACAGGAGAGTCTTTGGGGACGGTTGAAAAATCAAAACTCAAAAAAATCACCGTTAATAATTCCTTGCGTAAAAAAATTCGTGGGATGTTGGCATCCTTAAAACTTAATAGCTCTGATGCCGATTTACGCTTGCAAGCGGCGAAGCAAATGATGGGCAATACCGATGCGGTAGGGCTAGCCGCATTAAAAGCGCAATTACAACAAGAAAAGGATGACGATGTACGTGAAGCAATTACCACCGCGCTTAATTTAGATAAGCTATCGTCTGATGATGATGTGGTCAAATTAACGGCTATTAATGCCCTGTCAGACAATATAGAGCCAGAGGTGCGTAGTAAAATTGAATCGCTCACACATTCTGATAATAAAGAAATAGCCTCAGCCTCAAGCAGCGCATTACAATCTATTGACGAAAAAATAAGCCTCTATGAAAATATCAAAACCTTGTTTTTTGGTTTAAGTCTTGGCTCTATTTTGGTGCTTGCGGCAATTGGTTTAGCCATTACCTTTGGTGTTATGGGGGTAATTAATATGGCGCATGGCGAGTTGATAATGATCGGTGCATACACGACCTATATGATCCAACAACTGATGCCAAATAATATTGGTATGTCATTAGTGGTGGCTGTTCCCGCAGCCTTTGTTATCTCAGGTATCGTTGGTATTTTGATTGAACGCTTAGTGATACGTCACCTCTATGGTCGTCCACTGGAAACATTACTCGCAACTTTTGGTATTAGCCTGATCTTACAACAAGCGGTACGGGTTATATTTTCGCCATTAAATCGCTCCGTTGAAACCCCACAATGGATGTCAGGTTCTTTAGACATAAATAGCGTGTTATCACTTACCTATAATCGTCTTTATATTATCTTATTTTGTTTAGTGGTCTTTGCGCTGCTTTATGTGGTGATGAAGAAAACATCTTTAGGTCTCAGTGTGCGTGCGGTATCACAAAATCGTCCTATGGCAAGAGCAATGGGTATCCGTGCGGATCGTATTGATGCGCTTACCTTTGGGCTTGGCTCGGGTATTGCAGGCATCGCAGGGGTTGCCTTATCACAACTCACCAATGTTGGACCTAATCTAGGACAGTCTTATATTATCGACTCCTTTATGGTGGTGGTCTTTGGTGGGGTTGGTAATTTATGGGGGACGTTAATTGCAGGGTTCTCCCTTGGTATCGCCAATAAATTTTTAGAGCCATGGGCTGGAGCAGTGTTAGCAAAAGTTATTATGCTTGTCTTTATTATCCTCTTTATTCAGAAAAAACCGCGTGGATTATTTCCTCAAAAAGGTCGTGGAGCAGGAGCCTAATTATGTTAACGAAGCTATTAAAAGACGACCGTGGTGGCATGGTATTTTTGATTATTCTCAGCTTGGTTGCAGTACTCGTTCCTCTGTTGAATATTTTTGTGCCTGAAAGTAATCCTTTGCATGTATCCACTTATACCATCACCTTGCTGGGTAAATACCTTGCCTTCGCTCTACTTGCCTTAGCCGTTGATTTAGTTTGGGGCTACTTAGGTATTTTAAGCCTTGGTCATGGGGCATTTTTTGCCTTGGGTGGCTATGCAATGGGCATGTATTTAATGCTCCAAATTGGTGACCGTGGCGTATATGGTAATGCTGATTTGCCCGATTTTATGGTCTTTCTTAACTGGACAGAAGTGCCATGGTTTTGGTCGGGTTTTAATCATTTTTGGTTTGCGATGATTATGGTGATGTTTGTACCTGGTCTGCTCGCGTTTATCTTTGGTGTATTAGCCTTTCGCTCGCGGGTAACAGGGGTTTATCTTTCTATTATCACTCAAGCCTTAACCTATGCGCTGATGCTGGCATTTTTCCGAAATGAAATGGGCTTTGGTGGCAATAATGGACTTACCGATTTTAAAGATATTTTAGGTTTTAGCTTGCAAGCCGATAGCACACGTATTGTCTTATTTATCATCACTGCAATCGCTTTGGGTTTAGGCTATTTATCTTGTCGCGCGATTGTCGTATCACGCTTAGGAAAAGTAGCCGTTGCCATACGCGATGCAGAAGACAGAGTGCGTTTTACAGGGTATCGCGTCGATAGAGTTAAATTAGCTATCTTTACTTTTTCTGCCGTATTAGCAGGCATAGCAGGTGCTTTGTATGTGCCACAAGTTGGGATTATTAATCCTGGTGAATTTTCCCCTTTGCGCTCGATAGAGCTGGTGGTCTGGGTTGCGATAGGAGGGCGAGCGACACTTTATGGTGCGGTTGTGGGGGCTTTGCTGGTTAATTATTCCAAAACCTTCCTCACTGCCGCAGCACCTGAAATGTGGATTTTTGTACTCGGCGCAATGTTTGTTTTAGTGACCTTATATCTGCCTAATGGGATTGTCGGTTTAATACCAAAACGTGGAGCGAAGGCATGAAAGCATTAAACAATTTACGTAACTTTGCTCGTCGAGATAAAGTATTCGACTTTGTTGATAAACCAACAAACAGAGCCGTTGATACCAGTCATGGACATATTCTTTATGTCGAAGATGTCACGGTATCCTTTGATGGATTCAAAGCAATTAATGATCTTAATTTCTATATAGAAGTAGGTGAGCTACGCTGTATGATCGGTCCAAATGGTGCTGGAAAAACAACCATGATGGACATTATCACAGGCAAAACACGTCCAGATAAAGGCAGTGTGTTTTTTGGGCAAAATATTGATTTGCTCAAAATGGATGAGCCAGAAATATCACAAATGGGTATAGGACGAAAATTCCAAAAACCGACCGTCTTTGAATTTCATACCGTCTTTGAAAACCTAGAGCTATCCATTGCAGGGGATAAAGATGTTTGGTCTGTCTTTACGGCTAAATTATCAAGCGAACAATTAGACCGTATTGCAGATGTTTTAACGACCATTGGTTTAACTGAAAATGCTTATCAACGTGCGGGAGCATTGTCCCACGGTCAAAAACAATGGTTAGAAATAGGCATGTTATTAATGCAAAACCCCAAGCTATTATTAGTTGATGAACCCGTCGCAGGTATGACCCATCAAGAAATGGATAGAACCGCCGAACTACTCACGTCTTTAGCAGGTGAGCATTCGGTTGTCGTGGTTGAACACGATATGGATTTTGTACGCTCTATCGCCAATAAAGTCACCGTCTTGCATCAAGGAAGTGTATTGGCAGAAGGAACAATGGACGAAGTACAGAACAATCAAAAGGTGATAGAGGTATATCTCGGTGAGTGAAGTAGATAATATTTTAAGCGTAAAAGGCGTTAATCAATTCTACGGTGAAAGCCACATTCTCTGGGATCTTGATTTATCCGTGGCAAGAGGGAAATGCACCTGCCTTATGGGGCGCAATGGTGTTGGCAAAACCACACTTCTACAAAGTATTATGGGATTATTGCCATTAGAATCAGGCACTATTCACTATAATGGTGAAGAAATTCAAGACAAAGCCGCTGAGATACGCGCAGGTATTGGCATTGGTTATGTCCCCCAAGGACGACAAATCTTTCCTCAGTTAAGTGTCGGTGAAAACCTCGAACTCGGCTTATTTGCACGCAATGATAAATTGAAAAAAATACCAGAATTTATTTTTGAACTGTTTCCCGTCCTCAAAGAAATGATCAAACGTAATGGCGGCGACTTATCAGGTGGACAACAGCAACAGCTAGCAATCGGACGCGCCCTAGTGATAGACCCTAAAATATTAATTTTAGACGAGCCAACAGAAGGAATCCAACCCAATATCGTCGCACAAATTGGCGATATAATTCAGAAACTAAACAAAGAATTAGATATTACCGTACTGCTAGTTGAACAAAAACTTCCCTTTGCACGACGTGTAGGCGATCACTTTTGTATACTTGAACGTGGTAAAAGCGTTGCGACAGGGACAATGGACGCACTAGATGATGAGCTAGTGAGGAACTTTCTAACCGTATAAAAGAATATACTCTATGATACAAATTCAAAATACAGGTTGGAAAGCGAAACTCGCACTGGAATTTAAAGCCACCACCACGCGGACAATTATCAGCAAGCGAGCGCATAAAGGCCCCTTAGCAATACAACGTCCTTTTTATCCTGAAGGTGAAGTATGTCATGTGTATCTACTCCATCCTCCAGGTGGTGTGGTTGGAGGGGATCAATTACAGATTGATGTGCAATTACAAGATCAAGCTCAAGTACTCATCACCACCCCTGGTGCAACTAAGTTTTACCGCAACACAGGGCAACTCGCACAACAAAAACAAAGCTTAAAGATTGCAGAGGGTTGTGCCTTAGAATGGTTTCCACAAGAAAATATCTTTTTTGATAAAACCCACTCAACACTTATCACCTCTGTTCAACTAGAAAAATCAGCCCGTTTTATGGGCTGGGAAATTCAATGCTACGGACGACCTGCAGCAAAAGAAAAATTTAGCAAAGGGATAATCACCACCACCTTAGCAATCTACCGCGATGGTAAGCCAATACTGCATGATCGCTTACAGATAAATAATCAAGCAGAATTAAACAGCATGGCGTGTATTAATAACTACCCTTGCTTTGGCACTTTCGTCTCCACAGATGCCACCAGCGATTTGCTCGATAAAGCCCGTGCAGCAGTAGAGATATTAAACATATCATCAAAAAAAATAGAAATAGGGATAACCTTACTCGATGATCTATTAATAGCGCGTTGCTTAGGGCAACACGCAGAGCAAGTCACAACGGTATTAAAAGCAGTCTGGTCAGCACTACGAGAGGATATTATGCAACGACCTGTTTGTTTACCGCGGATTTGGGCGACGTGAGAATTTAGAGTTTAAAGAAAAATTGGTAGTGGATTATTTCTGTGAATTAGACCATATCTATAGTCTTTCATATATTAAATTTCCATTCCCTTCGACTCCGCACAGGGAGCTAGATACCAGAGCGGAGTCGAAGGGATATTATTTAAGTGAGCATCTATAGTTAATGATATAGTTGAGTTTGAGATCAATATTCATGCTTAATTTCACAGAAATACCCTCCCCCCAAAAAAAGAAAGTACTTTCAGGATGAGGATAAATAGATTTAATTTTTCCCTTTAAGATATTGCCTTTGTTTTTCTGTCCAATATTGCTTCATTGATTGAGATTTTACATCATCATTATTTTTAAATTTCCATATTCTCAAGTTAACGCCTTTTAAAATCAAATCATGCACTGCTTTTTCAATCGCATCAGTAACACAGAGATGACCAGGCTCATTGCTAGTATAACCCGCTTCAATACCTAATAAGCGCTTATATTTAACATAGCGAAATAATCCCGTGCGATATTCAAATGATAATAAACGCTTGCTAGTACTAACAGAGGTTAAAACTTGACCTGTTTTAATATCAATAGCTCTTAAATGCACGGTAACAAAATCTTCACGATATTGTCTGGAGACGTCAATGCCAAAATATTCAGCACCTTCTCCTCCTGTACGCATATTGGACTCGAACCCTGTTATACCACCTTCTAGCAAAATGCTAGCAGGTTTTAATGCAGGTGTAGAGACTCTTTTTTTATCTTTAATTTTTTTGATACTGCTACGTACAATTTTACGTTCAGTCAATAAATTTTGTAGCCCCTCCCTTTCAACAGGAATAAACCAACCTGAATCCTGTACTGCTTTAATTAGAATAGGTGTTGCTCCCTGAGTAACCGCACTAGAAAAGGAACTACCACTATCTTTTTCTTTATACTGCCCTGTTTGATCACGAAATTGATAGATAGCGACAGGGATCTTGCTTAAAGGTGGGGGAATTGAGTGAAGCTTAAATCCAGACTTTGTTGTCTGAGTGATACTTGCTCCCTCTTCAATCATTCCCTGTTTAGTTGAGCTGGAGCACGCTGATAGGAAGAGCATGCCACATAAAAGCATGATACCGTAATGAATTTTATTTTTATTAGCCATGATATTTTTCTTATTATTGAATATCTTTTTCAGTCATGACTTATAGAATGAATAAGCGATTGTGCATATTAAGACAATCCTGAATCCGTGAGGTTACTACGGCATGAGCCACAAGCTATTGATTCCACAGCGGTTTAAAAAATACCCGCTTAACCTACGGGTGAAGCTAAGATTTTTTAAACTATTGTAAAATAAATAGCTTGCACCTCATGCTGTAGTAACCTCACGGATTCAGGATAATTGCTTAGAGCAGCCTTTTTTAGACTTTTTGAAGATATTATTATTGTTGTTGTTTTCAGTAAGAATTTAGATACTATAAAATTTGTCAGTTTACGATAAAATATTATTCAGGTTTTACTTTGTAAAAATAAATAAAACTTATTATTAAAATTTAGGGATTTCAATTTTAGTTTCATTGCCTGTTGCATATTCAACGATGGTAATAGAAACATTATCTGTATTTTCTTCATCTACCGTCACGGAGAATTGATCCGTGCTAAATGTCCCCGTTCCTTCTGAGGAATCATCGGTACTATTGGTAAACATATTTGTAACGATGTCCCTCGCTATTTTATCGAGAATACGACGTTCTAGATTTTCTTGAAAACGTTCTATTTCTGTTTTTTGTACTTTGGGTTTATTTTTTTCAGGATCGACAGTGGTGTCTTGTGCTTGTGCCTTGGACATTAGCATCTGGGTTGCACTCGCATTATTGCCACCAAAAGCAGTATTTTGTGGTGTATAAATTAGCGTTCCTGCAGATGTACTTAAAGAGAATAGAAGCAGGCTACTTAGCAATGCCATAAGGCTGACTTTTTGAATATTCATTATGATACCTGTTTATTTTTATAGTTAGGTGTATCTTATAATACAGCAAAGTGGTTTGTCTTTAACTTTAGACGGATGGCTTTTAAGCTTTCTTCAGCCTTTTTATCTAATGCTTGATTGCGTAGACCAACAGTAAATTTATATAATAATGTGTTTCCTTCTTCAATCCTAATAATACTTCCCTGTCTTGCTGTTGGTGTTTCTCTGAGTGTTATAGAATGTCTATGTAAGAAGGTTTCAGCCCTCCATTTCTGGGTAAATTTTTGATAAAAAGCAAATCCTATTTGTGTAATAGTACGATCAAATATAGTACCCTGTAGAATATCTGATTCTTTTATTAGTGATGTTTGGGTATTAGATTCAATAAAGCCTGTATCAAAAGCTTGAGCTTGACAAGAAAATAATAAGATAGATAAATAACAATAGATATTTTTTTTAAATTGCATATTTATTCCTTTTAATTTATTAGATATTTTTAATCGTTCCCCCCCCCTTGAAATCTGATGTTTAAAAAATGGTCATTTTTCTATAGTGGTAAGTACCTGAAAACAGTTACTGACTACTTGTAAACTTACATTTTTACTTTGAACTGGTAGATTTTAGAGGAGAGATATTTAACCTGAATCCGTGACTTCACTACGGCACAGTGAATAAGCTATTGATTCATCACGGGTATTAAAAAATACCCGCTTAACCTATGGGTGAAGCTAAGATTTTAAAAAATCCCCTGCTAAACCAATATCTTATCCCCTGTTATCCGCATTGAAGTCACAGATTCAGGTTTAAATGATTACAATTTAATTAGTTTTGTGTCAACGTTACAGTGCCACCATCAATCTGTGTCACATTCATTGTGTCAGTTGTGCCATTTTGAGTTAGTGTGGCAATATTCAGGTTTCCTGTTGTTGTTTGGCTTAAGTTCATTGTATTACTCATGCCTATTTGCGCCATCTCTGCTTTATTAGAATCACCTTCCTGAGTTAGCATCATTGAACTTCCTGCAGATCCAAATGCTTGAGATAGATTCGCTTCATTTAGACTTCCCGTAATAGCAATATCTATGCTACTACCAGAAGAGAGTTGTTCAATTTTATGAGAGGCATCTCCTAGGTTATTATTGTCACCAGTAATATCTATTTTTATGTTTGAACTAGTAAGAATACCTGCGCCGCCTTGAGTAGTTGCTACTTTATTATCAGTACCATTTAGGGATACTTCTAGGCTACTATTTGATGTGTCTGCTGTTTGAACTGTTGTCACTGTATTAGTCGCACCTGCCTGAGAGACATTTAATGTATTATGTGCACTACCTGTCTCTTGTGTTACTGTTGCAGTATTGCTAAGACCTTCTTGAGTAAATCCAATTGTGCTATCACTGCCATCTTGAATAAGTGTCGCCGTATTCGTTGCTCCAACCTGTTTTGCAGATGAGGTATGATCTCCCATATAGCCTACAATTGCATTGCCAGAGCCACTTTGAGTGGTGACAGTAAAACTATTTCCTATATTAACGCCACCAACACTGCCTTGGTCTATATTGACAATATTGGTAAAATTAGGATTAGCTTGTGTCGCACCACCTGATTGATTGATAGTAATAATGCTGCCAACACCACCATCCTGATTAATCTTTGCCTCAACACCATTGGCATCTATTTGTCCAACTGTAATGCTAGTAGCAACATCTGCATCCTTTTGAATAACAGTAATTTTACTATTACTAGTAGACCCTGCTGCTCCTTGAGTTAGAGTAACTGAACCTGCAGAATTAGTTTGATTAACAGTCATCGTATTACCTGTTGCAAAAACATTTCCTGTTAATAAAGTAGTTAAAGAAGAAGCTATTGCAATTGAAAGAATTGTATTTTTCATTTCTGATTTTCTCATTATAATTTTTAGTATTGGGGGAGCTAATAAAATATAGTTTACATCAAGTGCTTCCCTTAAAACTTGATATAAAAGGGGGGGTAAATTTATTGTTTTTGGATAATAAAGTGAGTTTCAAATTAATTCAATAAATATCGGATACCATGTGATCATGGCTTCAGGTATTAGTCTTGAATAATATTAATAGGAAAACCCTCACCTATCTGAGTAATATTGATGGATTTGTTATCTCCTAACTGAGAAATGGTGGCAATATTATTATTGTTGTTTTGATTAAGTACTATACTATTTTCAATGCCTGTTTGTAATATAGTAGCAGTGTTTTCATTGCCTGAAATATTAGCTTCAATAGTATTTAAATTAGAATTGAATTGGTTAATAGAAAGTATATTGTCATTACCATTAATAATGGTGATGATTTGGCTGTCATTATTTTCATTTTGTTGGAAATTAATTCTATTATTTTTAGAGTTATTATTAATTTCAAGCTGCATTAACACTTGATGATTTTGTGATTGACTAATATCACTCTTATTTCCTGATCCTATAATATTAACTAAAAGGGATGCATCATGATCAAGCTGTTGAATAGTTAAAATATTATCATCACCATTAATTGATAAGTAACTCTCTAAACTATTACCTTCCTGATCTATTAAAAGAGTATTTGAATTTCCTGATAAGTCAGCATTGATATATATGTTATCACCTGACTGATTAAGTGATATATAGCTATTATCTGCCAAAGCATTAATACTACTTAATATTAGTAATGTAAATAATAATTGTTTTCTTTTCATGATTAGGGGGTAACAGGTTATTTTAATTATTTTTTTGGGTAGTGGGTTATGGGGAGCTATTATGTCTTTAAATAAGATTAATTCCATACAAATCTGATAAATGGAAACTTTTTATATTTTAATAAGAGGTAGTAGTTTTTTGCTTTAGGGCGCTATATACAGGTAGTCTAGGTATGTAAAGCATGCAATATTGATGTCATAATAATACTAAAATTTAGTTTAATTCTGCTATATTCTAATCTGAATCCACATTAGCCTTACGGATTCAGGTCTAAGGCACCTTAAAAAAACAGTTGTTGACTCAGTGTCATGTATCATCAAAGGATTAAAAATGGAACTAACCCCCCGAGAAAAAGATAAACTCCTCCTCTTTACCGCTGCTTTATTAGCCGAGCGTCGCAAAGACCGTGGTGTAAAGCTTAATTATCCCGAAGCTGTTGCTTATATTAGTGCCGCTATTATGGAAGGTGCGCGTGATGGTAAAACGGTGGCGGAGATGATGTCGTATGGGCAGACTTTATTAACGCGTGATGATGTTATGGAAGGGATTCCTGAGATGATTCATGATGTTCAGGTAGAAGCGACTTTTCCTGATGGCACAAAGTTAGTGACTGTGCATAATCCGATTGTGTGAGGTGAAACAATGATTTTAGGTGAATTACGGGTTGCAGAAGGTGATATTGAGCTGAATCAGGGGCGGGATAAACTCACGCTTAGCGTTAGCAATTCAGGGGATCGTCCCATTCAGATCGGCTCGCATTATCATTTTTATGAAAGCAATCGTGCATTAAGTTTTGACCGTGAGCAATCGCGTGGTTTTAGGCTTGATATTGCTGCAGGGACAGCGGTGCGTTTTGAACCAGGACAAACGCGTACTATTCAACTGGTTAGTTTTGCGGGTAAGCGTCAGGTTTACGGTTTTAATGGCAAAATAATGGGTGGTCTTGACGAGGAGGTATCATGAGTACCATAAGCCGACAAGCCTATGCAGAAATGTACGGTCCTACCACGGGTGATCGTTTACGTTTAGGTGATACAGAACTCTGGCTCGAAGTCGAAAAAGATTACACCACCTATGGCGATGAAGTTAAATTTGGTGGCGGAAAAGTGATTCGTGATGGTATGGGGCAAGGTCAAGCCGTTGCGAAAGATGTTGCCGATACCGTGATTACCAATGCGCTAATAATTGACCATTGGGGTATTGTAAAAGCCGATATTGGGATTAAAAATGGACGTATTTCCGCCATTGGTAAAGCAGGTAACCCTGATATTCAGCCCAATGTTGATATTATTATCGGTCCTGCAACTGAAATTATTGCAGGTGAAGGTTCTATTGTGACCGCAGGTGGAATTGATGCTCATATTCACTTTATCTGTCCACAACAAATTGATGAAGCCTTAACCTCTGGCATCACTACCATGTTAGGTGGAGGAACAGGGCCTGCAACGGGGACGAATGCCACGACATGCACACCAGGCTCTTGGCATATTCATCGCATGTTGCAATCTGCGGAAGCTTTTCCAATGAACCTCGGTTTTATGGGCAAAGGCAATGCCAGCTTACCTGAAGCTTTAGATGAACAAGTCCGTGCAGGTGCTTTAGGGCTGAAACTGCATGAAGATTGGGGGACAACGCCCGCATCAATAGATAACTGCCTAAGTGTTGCTGAAAAGCATGATGTACAAGTTGCCATTCATACCGATACGCTCAATGAGTCGGGTTTTGTAGAAGACACCTTAGCCGCGTTTAAAGATCGTACCATTCACACCTTCCATACCGAAGGCGCAGGCGGTGGTCATGCACCTGATATTATTAAAGCCTGTGGTGAGATGAATGTATTGCCCTCCTCCACCAACCCTACACGCCCTTATACCGTCAATACCATTGATGAACATTTGGATATGTTAATGGTGTGTCATCACTTATCGCCAAGTATTGCAGAAGATGTTGCCTTTGCCGAGTCACGTATTCGTCGAGAAACTATTGCAGCGGAAGATATACTGCATGATTTAG
>QOAQ01000117.1 GCA_003972955.1 Aquificaceae bacterium | reverse complement strand
CAGACACTTTCCTTGACGAACACGACCATTCCTAGCAATATTGACCTATTAACGAGGTCACATATGAAAAGTACATTTGCCCTATTGCTCGCGCTTACTGCATGCCAATCTTCAATTCCTGTGAAAGATGCAAAGACACCCGATCAATGCGGTGCATCAGAATATGCGTCTTTAATGGGCCAATCCTCTGATATATTTTCCACTATGACATTTCCCGCCCCGATGCGGATCATTAAACATGGAATGGCCATCACCATGGATTACCAATCCCAACGTCTGAACTTCGATTTAGACAAATCCGGCAGGATACAGCGGATATGGTGCGGCTAAAGCCCCTTGATTGACAGGAGCACCTTGTTTATTAATCCAATGTATCGCTTGATAACGCTGCACAGACAAGGCATTAGCAGATAAACGTGATATAGGATCAGTGGCATCTTCTTTTAAATACGTCACTAAACGGTACAAGGTTTGATGTTCATTAACATAACGTAATAAGGTAATAACCATACGGAACATGCCAAGTAAAAAAAGTATTACGATCAAACCATTTAAAACTATCCCCGTTACATTAATCTCCCCAGACGAGTACAAGGTGGCTATTTTACCCTTAAAGATAAATAACAAGACCGCCGTAAAAATCAAAAAAATAACAATTTGAAACAAGGTACTACGCGCACTATTTTTATTAACACTCATCATTACACCTTACTAAAACTTTTAAGGAACCTCTGAATAACCATTCATCCACCCTTGAAATCTGCCATTTTTTACTTTGAACTAACAAAAGTTTAGGAGATATATGAACGATTACAATATTTATACCTTTGAAATATCAAGAAAAATATAGCAAAATAATTATTTGACATCCGCAGACATTCTTTTTGCGTATATAACGCTACAATCCCTAATACTATGGAACTTATGACGGCTATTAGCACTCCACACACACTACAATCATCTATGATATTTTAGATTCTACGTGATACCCACCTATGTTTACCATACGATTAGGTTAAAAATAATTAAGAGGAAAAAGACCAGTGAGACAATTAAGTCCTAATAAATTCTTAACAAAGCAATTCTTCACGAAAACTATTGCCACAGTAACAACATTACTACTACTTAGCTCAACCGCTATGGCATTCACAGAAATGGATGGTAAAAAAGTAGCGTTAGAAAAACAATTAGGTGGAGGAAAATGGTCCATTGTCGAAATTTGGGCATCGGATTGTGGTGTTTGTCGCACGCACATGCCATCAATGGTTAAATTGGATGACAAATTAGATAATGCACGTATCGTAGGCATTACCCTTGATGGTCAAAAAGGGGTAGAAAATGCACAGGCGATGATTAAAGAATATAATATGAAATTCAAAAACATCGTATCCAATCCAATAGAAGTGAATGCTTGGATGCTAGAAAATATTGGCGAGCCACTTATCGGCACACCAACTTTTATCATCTTCGATGAGAAAGGAAAGTTAGTCGCTGCCCAACCAGGCCCTGTTAAAACAGAATCTTTAGAAACGTTTATTAAAGAAAATTCTCAACAAGAAGAAGATACGCAAGGGTAAAATCAATAACCACCAGCTAAACGAGTAGCCTGTATGGAGTTTACGGAGTACAGGCTATTTTACTTAATATATTTCAACGATTTATAATTGACCATCCTAATTGTTTTACAATTTCATTAATTCGATTGACATTAATCCCATGAGTACGCAAACGCCGTACTGATTTACCTTTTCCATTTAATGCAATATCGACAAATATATCTTCTGTCGTCAATTTTTCATCCACATTAATTTTAGGTATTAAATTATTTAATGAATCTTGTACACAATGTGAAAAAAGGCGAATATCAGAAAGTGCATTGATATTAGGTTCAATTTCATTTTTAGTTGCTTTTGGTAAAGCATCTTCTGGTATTTGTTCAAAAAAAGCAGGTAAGCGATCAGGACTCATACGTCGTAAAGCTGAAAATAGAGTACGGGTAGAAATAATATCTTTACCTTTTCTTCGCGCAGCGTTAGCTGCTAATGCTAAGGCATCTTGTAAACTTGGAGATAAATTATCCCATATTGAATCTAAGAGTGGATTTGAAAGCACTTCTTTTTTATTAATGCTAAGTGTTGGTAGTGAACGAATGACACTCCCTTTCAGTAATACAGGAATATCTTCCTCGTAATCTTCATCCTTTTCTATCTCGAAACTTCTTTGTGTATTTTTATTATTTTCTTGCCACATTTTTATGGCATTAAGACCAAACTTAAAAGAATCTTCTATTGAACGATTAGACCCTAAAGCATCATAAAATCCATTAGAAAAATGAATAGATGATTTATCGTTAATTTGCTGACTCATTCCAACAACATAAGGTACAGCACTCTTTAAAAACTTTGCTTGACTTTCTGAATAACAAGAATTGAGAACAACACAATAAATCGATTCGAACAGAGAAAGTAATTCTCCTAACGCTTCACCTTTCAACAAATGGCTTCTACCCGCTTCATTTTCTAAAATAATTCCCGCATTCTCACCATGCCCACTGAAATGTATAATATGAGGAGCGACTTCTAATATCAAACGTCTTAAATCTTTTACTCTAACCGCTTCACCACGAACAATATCGAAAGACTCTCTATACTTTGATATTTTTATACTTTCTTTTATACCTCTAAACTCTTCAGATAAACGCAAACTATCAGTATTTTTTGGATTTGCTGATAATAATAATATTTTAATTTTCATCCAACATCACCTTATTGCGGAGGTCTCTACTACTAAAAATAATATAGAGTATAGACAGATTTTGTGTCTATAGTCTTTCACATATTAAATTTTCATTCCCTTCGACTCCGCTCAGGGAGCTAACTCCATGAGCGGAGTCGAAGGGAAATTATTTAAGTGAATGTCTATTATAGTACTGATGTTACGCAGCACAGTGATGATCTTTTACTATAAGCACTGTGGCATGCTTTATGTGGCTCTCATTTATTGCGTGAACTGACCTTTATTAGGGAGGGAGTAGTTACGTGATAGGACAAGGAAATAATCAATCTTCCAATCTAACTTGCACCTAAAAAGAGGAGTATAACAACCTTTTTGTTCCAGCTTGGATGACTCCAATCATTGCATAGAACAACTATGCAACGCTTGAGATCACGCAGTCTGAAATAAAAATTCTGTATTATATTTGAATAATTGATTATTTCCTCATCCCTTATTCTCACGATTTTCAATCAAATCCTCAACCACCGCTGGCTCGGCTAGTGTTGATATATCACCTAAACTATCGACTTCATTTGCTGCAATTTTACGTAGTATGCGGCGCATTATTTTTCCTGATCGTGTTTTTGGTAAACCAGGTGCCCATTGAATAATATTCACTTTAGCTATTGGGCCGATTTCTTTGCGTACTTGTTGTACTAGCTCTGCTTTTAGCGCATCGGAGCCTTCTTCACCTGCCATCAGTGTTACATAAGCATAAATACCCTGACCTGTTAAGTCATGTGGATACCCAACAACAGCGGCTTCTGCAACTTTGTTGTGCAAGACTAATGCAGATTCTATTTCTGCTGTGCCTAAACGATGTCCTGATATATTCAATACATCGTCTACTCGACCTGTTATCCAGTACGTTCCATCTTCATCACGACGTGCGCCATCACCTGTAAAATAGTAGCCTTCAAACATAGCAAAATAGGTTTCATAAAAACGTTTATGATCACCATAGACGCTACGCATCATCGATGGCCAAGGGCGGTCAATGGCTAAATTGCCTGAGGCGGGATTGCCTTCAACCACCTTACCGTCATCATCCAATAGCACAGGGTTTACACCAAAGAAAGGCGCAGTGGCAGCTCCTGGTTTGAGGTCATGCACGCCCGGTAGCGGTGTTATCATGTGCGCGCCTGTTTCTGTTTGCCACCATGTATCCACGATTGGGCATTTATCATTACCAACAACTTTACTGTACCACTCCCATGCTTCAGGGTTGATTGGCTCGCCAACTGTGCCTAATACCCGTAACGACTCACGCGACGTTGCTTCAACAGGTGCATTACCTGCACGCATTAAGGCACGAATAGCCGTGGGTGCAGTGTAGAAAATATTTACCTTATGCTTATCAACCACCTGCCAGAAACGTGATAAATCAGGATAATTGGGTACGCCTTCAAACATAAGGGATGTCGCACCATTGGTTAAGGGGCCATAGACGACATAGGTATGACCCGTTACCCAGCCCACATCTGCCGTACACCAGTAAATATCGCCATCTTTATAGTCAAAGACAGTTTCATGCGTCATTGCTGCTTGTACTAAATAGCCACCTGTGGAGTGTAAAACGCCTTTGGGTGTGCCTGTAGAACCAGAGGTATAGAGAATAAAGAGTGGGTCTTCAGCATCCATTTCTTCGGCGGGACAGTCTGGACTTGCCGCCGCGACGGCATCGCCATACCAAACATCACGCTCATCATTCCAATCAATCGGATCACCACCGCGTTTAACGACAATACAGGTGTGTACATTAGGACACGATTCCAAGGCGACATCGGCATTTACTTTTAGTGGAATTTTCTTACCGCCCCGCATGGATTGATCGGAGGTTATCACCACCTGACAATCAGAGTCTTTAATACGACTGGCTAATGCCTCGGACGAGAAACCACCAAAGACAATCGAATGCACTGCACCAATACGCGTACATGCCAACATGGCGACCGCCGCTTCTGGAATCATCGGCAAATAAAGCGACACGCGATCGCCTTTTTTAACACCGCGATCTTTTAATACATTGGCAAAACGAGACACTTCTTCATGCAATTCACGGTAAGTAATATGACGATCTTCTGAGGGATTATCTCCTTCCCATATAATTGCCACTTGATCACCACGCGTTTCTAAATGACGATCTAAACAGTTATAAGAGACATTTAATTTTGCATTTTTATACCAGTTAATATGCAAATCATCTTTTGCAAAACTCCAGTCTGATACTACGTCCCATGGTTTATACCATGACACATATTTCTCCGCCTGTTCTGCCCAAAATCCATCAGGATCATCTAATGAGCGTTGGTACATTTCTTGATATTGCTCTGCATCAATATTTGCTTGTGCCGCAAACTCGGCGGATACAGGGTGGGATGTTTCAGACATTATTATTTCTCCTCAGTCGATAGAGACTGTGCAAGTATTCTGGGGGGCAAAAGAAAAATAATAGCAGATTTCTAATAGGATAATATTGATGATTAAGGATATTTTCTTAGATTTTTAGGCATCCTTCACAAAATGAAAAAGTAATTTACATTTTTATAACTGATGTTACGCACCTCATACCAAGAATCAACGAGTTACAGATTTTGGCAATCACTGCAACCCGCATTCCTTCGTAAGGGTGCGTAACATCAGTTTATAACTCGCATGAAGTATTGCATAATACGAGATAGCGCATTGCCACGAATTCCCGTATTCCGCTTAGGTTGCATAGGGGCTACAGAATTACCAACAGGTATTGATTGAAGGATGCTATTTTATTACGGATTATGACAATCCATAGGCTGTTCTGTCATTGCCACATCCAATAAAAAATCTTTTGGGTTATCAAGATCAAAACGTAATTTTCCAATACTACAGGTATCTTTTAATATCTCCGTTGCTAGGCGTGTATTCTTCACTATCTGACGACGTTGCCTTGAGTCTAAGACAAAACTTTTCTCAATATAGCGGTAGATTGGTCCATGATCTTGCAAATCACGATCAAGACGAATCAGTTTGCTATAGGTCTTAGCACTAAAATGTCTTAACTTTTGCAGCATTCCCGTTCTTTTAGCAAAATTTGCATACGGTACGCGCCCTCCTGCATCGTTATCGTTTAAATGCGTTCGTTGGACTAAGTTAGGGAAAAATTGAGCAATCTCTGCAGGGGGTTGAATACGGTCAATATTTCTCCGACTCACTTTACTTGAAGCCCATTTCTTGTTGACTTTGCCATCATCTCCTACCCAGTACCATGCCCAACGATAATCTATATTTCCTACACGATCTTGCTGACTAAAAATATAGTCGAGTAACACGATTTCAGTTAGTTCACGCATCCAGTAGAGCATTTGAAAATCACTCACATCTCCCGTGGCAGAGCGTACTCTAGAACCTACTCTTCGCTTTCCTGCTTTAATTGCATCTAATAAGGGTTTATCGCTACGCAAGGCAAAATAAGGTGCAGTTTCCTGAAACTCCTCATTTTGGGCGCTACCCCAAGCTCGCCGACGTGCGCCATTGACTTCTGCACCATAACGACTGCCTTTGCCTTTTATTAATGCGCCATATATTTTACTGCGTGAAGGCGTGAATAGCTCATTAGTTGGTCGATAGCTACGCGGAGAGGTTTCGGCTCGATAGAGATGATCCCATGCTTTTGCGATCATACCGCGCGAGGTTTTCGCTTTGCCCGCTTTAGTAACGCGGGTACGATGCGCTTTTCTATCCATCTCCCGATAAATAGCGACAGGAATAATCGTGACGGTATCGAAGTATCGAGAGAAATGGTAATACAATAAGGAGGATGTCGAAAATGTCCCACTTGTACCGCGTTGATTCATCGTTGGCTTAAACTTAGCGAGTTTTTTCACTGAGCTGGCAACCGTTTTCCCTGAGCAATGATTTTTTTCGTAAACACGCTGACTTAAACCCGACGCGCTAATATCCCTTACCATTGTTGCAGGGCTTGTACTCCATGTTTTAGGGCATAAAGCAATTTTGTCGCTGTAAAAATCAATCGCCAGATACTTTTCTTCCTTTTTTTTATCTTTTTTCTTATACACACCCTGCGGAATCTCTTTAGCAATAATGGCTTGCTCCATTACATTATTGGGTGATTTATATTCGACTACTTTCCTTGTCATGGTCTCTCTCCTAAAATTTTATTTTTATATCATTTATAAATGGGAAAGCTTATGTTGTGTAATGGTATCAATGTGCCTCATCACCGTACCCTTCGACAAGCTCAGGGAACTATACAATATTGAGTTAACGGGTTGGCATCACTCCTCTTAGTTCATTTTCCATCACAAACTCTAAGCTCTCCTTTTTAAGCTTAGTTCAGATTTTCAATTTGGTTTATGTTTTAATATCCCTCCCCCTTTATTGAGCGCAATATATGTTACGAATAGGTCAGAAAAATGTTTTACGCATTGTAAAACGACTCCCCCAAGGTATTTATTTGGACGGTGGTAAAGAGGGGGAAATTCTTATGCCCAAACGCTACGTGACAGATGAGCATAAGGTGGATGATGTTATTGAGGTATTTATTTATCTTGACTCTGAAGACCGTTTAGTTGCTACCACTGAAACACCGCTAGCGATGGTCGATGAGGTTGCCTACCTTAAAGTCATTTCAGTTAATAAAGTGGGCGCATTTATGGATTGGGGTTTGCAGAAAGACTTACTCGTCCCGCATAACGAGCAAAAGTACCCTTTTAGAATCGGTGAATCTTATGTGGTGTATTTATTTTTAGACGATAGAAGCAACCGTATTGCCGCGACTGAGTACTTAGATGAATACCTAAGTGAAAGCTCGTTTTACTACAAAGAAAATCAAGCAGTGGATTTACTTATCTGTAGCAAAACTGAGTTGGCTTATAAAGCAGTCATTAATCAAAGTCATTTAGGTTTAATTTACAGTAACGAGGTATTTCAGCCACTTGAAGTAGGACAGAAAATTAAAGGCTATATCAAAAAAATACGTGCTGATAAAAAAATAGACCTTTGCTTACAACCACTAAAAGCAGATAAAAAAGACGAAGCTTTAGAGAATGTAAAAAAATCAATTATTGCTTATTTGATTGCCCATGATGGTAGCTCAACACTCTCGGATAAAAGCAATCCTGATGATATTTATGCGACGTTTAAAGTGAGTAAAAAAGTGTATAAGCGTGCATTGAGTAGTCTGTATAAAGAACGAAAGATTTTGATTAATGGTGGAAAGATTAGTATTACATTTCCCACTTAGTTAAAGAAGACTGGGAAATGTAATATCACCACCGATTAATGCCACTACCATGAAAACTTCTCAAATAAATAAGGTGTAAAAATCTCCCGTACCGTGATGGTATGCGTGATTAAATTTTTCTCTTCTGTCCAGTAGTGAAGTTGGTAGGCGGGGTCTTCTAAAATAAATTCATCGCGCTCAAGGTTTAGATCAAGCAATAACTGCATTCCCATACTAGGTGCTGTACTTACTGTCGTCCCTCGCCAGCGAGTATGCATTACCATATGAATATGTCCACAGATAATAGCTTCTATATTGCTATACTTTTCTACTACACTACCTAGTCTATCCGCCCCATTAAAGCAGTCTACATCGGTTTCTATGACACCGCATTTAATGGGAGGGTGATGCATGAAAATAATGGTTGGTTTCTCGCTATCTTCTGCTAAACATTCATTTAACCACGTCGCTCTCATCTCGCAGACCTCACCACTTGAACGACCAAGAATGGTGGTATCTAATGCAATTAGACGTAGTGCATAGTCATCTATAACATAGTTTATAAAATTATCTTTTTTTACAGGGCAATTCTGTTCTGCAAATGTTTCTCGCACCGCATCACGATTATCATGATTTCCTGGAATAACAAAATAAGGAATATCTAAATGAGCTAATAATTCTTTAGCATGGTCTAGCTCTTCAGTTTCGCCATTATTGCTAATATCACCTGTTAGCAAAACAAGCTCTGGGCGCGGACTGGCATTGTTAATATGCTCAATACATCTTGCAAGATTTTCTGCCATTGGTGCAATATCATAGGTTTTTGTTCCACGCACGGGAATATGCGTATCGCTGATTTGAGCTATTAACATTTTTAATAAATCACCATTAAAATAGCAAACAAGAGGGTAAAACTTGATTTCTTTCGAGTTCCTTAGATTAACTCTACTTTAGCTTCTTCTAACGCCATTTTAAGCGTATTATCAGGATCAATTTCACAAACTAACTGATCAAATTGATTCAACTTAGCAACGACATATAAACCTGTATTATTAAACTTAGATGAGTCTACGAGTAAAATACTCTGTTTAGCACGTTGTAACATGGCTCTAGCAACAACGGCCTCTGCGGCATTAAAATCTGCCGCACCAACCTGTGCATTAAGGCTACCAACGGTTAATACCGCGTATTTAACCTGAAACTGTTCTAATTGTACGCTAAGCATTGCTCCGAGTGTTTCCCGATTGTCGGCGTTATACTCACCCCCAAGTAAAAAGACGGTTGAATTATTTTTAGGGGTCGCAATAATTTTTGCAATTTCAGTCGAATTTGTTATCACCGTTAGGTTTTTAATGGGTGCTATTTCTTCTGCGAATATTAATGTCGTCGAACCCGTATCAATAAGTAAGGTATCCCCCGCAACAATCAGTTGACTGGCTTTCTCTGCAATGATCCGTTTTGCGGCAATATTTTCTGCCATTCGTTGCTGAAAAGGACCTTCGCCTTGTGGATTATTTGGTAATAATGCACCACCATGTATTTTCTGAATTTTCCCTTTATGGGCGAGTGTACTTAAATCACGCCGAATAGTTTCTGCAGAAGTATTAAATTCTGCCACTAATTCATCTACGCTAACACGTCCTGCTCTGCGTAATAGATCAATAATTTTTAATTGTCGTTCTTGCGGTCTCATAAGTGCATTTTATCCATACTATTGACTACACTGTCAATAATTATTAGCCGTTCAGACATAAACTGCTTCCATATTTAATAATTATTGACCGTTTAAGCAGTTTTTATTATGGTAATAAGATGATCCCAACTAGCAATCACCAGCAAAACAAACAAAATGCACACTGCTTTGATATTATTATCATCGGTGCAGGACTTGTTGGATGTGCTATGGCACGCAAGTTCACGCTTGCGGGTGCGAGTGTTTTAACGCTAGAAAAAGGTGCCGATATTCTTGATGGTGCTAGCAAAGGCAACAGTGCTATTTTACATACAGGTTTTGATGCACCACCTGATTCAATAGAGCAAAGCTGTATTGCTGATAGCTATCAAGAATTTATTAGCCTACGCAAAAAATTACATCTGCCCTTAATGAAAACAGGTGCATTAGTGCTAGCATGGACAGATGATGAAGCGGAACGGTTAGATGGCATTATCAAAAAAGCATATCGTAATCAGGTGCAAGACGTTGAGTTACTCAACGCAACCCGTATTCTTAACAAAGAACCTCAACTAGCTAATCATGTGAAAGCGGGGGTTTATGTCCCCAGAGAGTATGTCATTGACCCTTGGACAACACCCTATGTTTATATGCGTCAAGCACTTGTTAATGGTGCTAAACTAAATTGTAGTTGCGAGGTGCTAAATGGTGAGTTTAATGGCGAGCAGTGGCAATTAAAGACGAATCAGGGCGAATTTAAAGCACGCACTGTCATTAATTGTGCGGGACTTTACGGTGATGTCATTGACCAGCACTTAATCGGTTCAAGCACCTTTCAAATCCGTCCACGAAAAGGGCAATTTCTTGTTTACGACACCCCCGCTCACCGTTTAATTCATTCCATTATTTTACCTGTCCCCAATGAAATCACCAAAGGCGTGGTTATCTGCCGAACCGCTTTTGGCAAATTATTAGTCGGACCAACCGCAGAAGAACAAGATGACCGTGATGATGCGTCGGTTGACTCTGAAACACTGCAAAGTTTACGCAAAAAAGGCGAAGAGTTATTACCAGCACTCGCCGATGTACCAATTAATGCGACTTATGCAGGTATTCGTCCTGCAACTGAATTTAAAGATTATGTGATTAATCATCACCAAGATAAGCATTATATTAGCGTGGGCGGGATTCGCTCTACAGGGCTAACTGCCGCGCTAGGTATCGCGAATTATGTGTTTAAAAAACACACTGATGACACACAAGCTTATAGTACGCCTGAAAAAATAATATACCCTGATAAACTCCATCAAATTGCTGAAAATGAAACGCGTGATTGGCAAATGCGTGGTAATAAAGGCATTGTCTGCCATTGTGAGCGAGTTACTGAGCGCGAAATTGAAACCGCTTTGCATGACCCTCACTTAGCCCCTGCCAGTTTAGATGGCTTAAAGCGCCGTACTCGCGTCACCATGGGGCGTTGCCAAGGATTTTATTGCTCTGCAAAGCTCAGTGAAATGACAGAGGGGTATTTTCAACAAGCTATTGCAGAGAATATTAAGCAGGAGAATTATAATGGATAAGTCTCCTCAACCGCCTTCTGAGTGTGATGTTGCCATTATTGGTGGTGGACCATCGGGGCTTGCGGCGGCAACGGAGCTTAAAAAATTAGGCGTAAACTCCGTGGTTATTTTGGAGCGAGAAGCCGAAGCAGGCGGTATTCCGCGTCACTGCGCGCACTCCCCTTTTGGTATGCGTGAGTTTAAACGTGTCTATAATGGCGCAAACTATACGCTTAAGTTAAGTCAACGCGCTATGGATCAAGGTGTGGTAATCTGTCTCAACACAAGTGTTATTGCCTTACATAAACACACCCAATTAACACTATCAACACCGCATGGCGTGCAAACACTACACGCTAAAAAAGTGATTATTTGCACGGGTATTCGCGAAACACCCCGCGCTAAACGCTTGGTATCAGGTCAACGTCCACTGGGTATTATGACAACGGGAGCATTGCAGTCGATGATCTCCCTAAAGCATAAAAGACCGTTTAAACAACCCATTATTATTGGTACAGAACTGGTTTCATTTTCTGCTTTATTAAGCTGTCGCTCTGCAGGTATTCGTCCCATTGCTATGTTAGAAAAAAACGCACGTATTACGGCAAAATATGGCACGCAAATCTTGGCGAAAGTATTGGGTATACCCATTTATTATGAGTCTGAACTCAGTAATATTATTGGCAAACACCACGTTAATGCGGTTGATATTGTTTCTAAAAAATCATCGTTTAAAAATCGTCTTCAGTGTGATGGCGTTATTTTTACAGGACAGTTTATTGCCGAATCGAGTTTGTTGAGCATGAGTCATTTAAAAATAGACCCACACTCTGCCAATCCTATTATTGATCAATTTGGACGTTGTTCTGATAGTGATTATTTTGCAACAGGTAATATGACACACCCCGTTGAAACCGCAGGTTATTGTTGGTCAAATGGCATAAAAACAGCACAGTTAGTGTATGCTAGTCTTAAAGGAAGGCTCGACTGCTATCAACAACACGCCCGAATCACCTCTGCCAGTGCTGATATTAAATACATTATCCCACAAACTATCGCTATTAGTTCGAAGAAAAATGAGTTAGCAGGTATCAATGCATTACAAATACGTGTCAATAAAGCACTAAAGGGACGTTTATCAATTCGTTCAGGAGAAAAAATCTTAGTGCAAAAAAATATCAATACATTACCCGAAAGGCGGGTGGAATTAGCCTTACCTGAATTAGTAAAAAATGATGCTAATGCCTCTCTACAATTATATTTTGAGTCAGGCTAAGAAATTGTAAAAATTAATTATTATCGCTAAATATCATAACAAGCTCACGCTTTATGACTAAGCTTATTCATGAACCAACAAAAGGATTAGATTATGAAAAAACTACTTGTATCAGTCAGCGCAACAGTATTACTGCTGAGTTCGAGTTTAGCTATATCTCAAGAAACATTGAGAGTATTAACATGGAAGGGTTATGCACCAGCCAAACTGGTCAAAGATTTTGAAAAAGAAACAGGCATTAAAGTAAAGCTTACCTATTCAAACAATGAAGAAATGATCGCTAAACTACGTGCAACACGTGGAGCAGGTTTTGATATTGCCCAACCAAGCCAAGATAGAATCGCCTTTGTACAAAGAAAATACCCCATTTATCAAGCGATTGATTTCAGCAAATTAAATACCGACCAACTAATAACCTCAATGGTTGATGCTGTAAAGAAAAACTCTGGCGTTGATGGTAAAGCGTATGGCGTACCTTTCTGCTATGGCACAACGGGCATGATTGTTAATAAAAAATTAGCCCCCGATGCGAATGACTGGTCAGATTTATGGAATAAGAAATATGCAGGAAAAATCTCTTATCGCCTTAAGAGACCAACCCTAATTGCAACCGCCTTCGGCATGGGAAAAGACCCCTTTGCTTTATATAATGATAAAAAAGCCTATAAAGCATTAATGAAAGAAGTCGAAACCAAACTCATTGAAAGTAAAAAATACGTAAAAAATTACTGGACGAGTGGTGATACGCAAATAGAAATCATCAAAAGTGGTGATGCTAATGTTATTTCAGGCTGGGATGGTAAAGGCTGGAGCATACATAAAGATAACCCTGATATAGATTTTATCGCACCTAAAAGTGGTGCATTAGGTTGGATAGATACATTCGCCATTCCTGCTAAATCTAAAAATGTAGACGGTGCATATAAGTGGATGAACTTTATGCTCAAACCAGAAAATGCAGCTTACTTCACTAATAAAGAAGGCTACGGTACGGCATCTAAAGGTGCTGATAAGTTTTTAAGTAAGGAAATTAAAGACAACTTTAGTCGCTCATTCTCAAAAGAAGATATTGATAATATTAAATGGCATCCACCTGTACCCGACGGATTTGAGAAGATTGAAGCTAAAGTATTAGATCGCATTAAAGCGGCTAAATAATCGTAACCATCCACCTATCCCCTGAACGGTTACAACTAATTGGCAAAACAGGTAGTGATATTAAGCTGTAATTTATTACCTGCGCCTCCCTTCATTCGCCAGCTTATACTTTTTGGCTTAATGAAGGGCTTCCATTTTTGCTCAAAAATTTCTCCCAAGGAAGTTCTATGCGCCATATTTTAGAGGTAAAAAACGTCACCAAAAAATACGGTGATTTCACAGCAGTCGATAATGTAAATTTTACCGTTGATGATGGTGGTTTTTTCTCCATTCTTGGTGGTTCAGGCTGTGGCAAAACAACCCTACTCCGTATGATTTCAGGTTTTGAACAACAAACAGAAGGTGAAATTATTATTCGTGGAGAATCAATGACAGGTATTCCGCCTGAATTACGCCCTGTTAATATCGTCTTTCAAAATCTTGCGCTATTTCCCATGATGAATGTCGAAAAAAATGTAGCCTTTGGATTACAACGGCAAAAATTAGCGAAAGATAAAGTCCATCAACGCGTTGCGGATATGCTAGACCGCGTTGGCTTGCAAGGTTTTGAAAAGAAAAATGTCACTGATCTTTCAGGCGGACAGCGACAACGTGTTGCGATTGCGCGTTCTTTAGTGCTGAAGCCCTCTATTTTATTGCTCGATGAACCACTCGGTGCGCTAGATAGAAAATTGCGTGAGCATATGAAGGTAGAGCTTAAATTGCTACAGAAAGAAATTGGTACAACCTTTATTTATATTACGCACGACCAATCAGAAGCCTTAGTCATGAGTGATAACATCGCGGTAATGAACAAGGGGAAATTTGAGCAAATTGACACCCCTAGAAACCTCTATAAATACCCTAAAACCTCCTTTGTAGCAGGCTTTGTTGGTGAAAGTAATGAGTTTAACATTCGTCACTATACAGACAATATACTAACAACCGAGAATGGCTGGAGATTATCTAAACCCACGCTAGACATTCAACCTAAAAAACTCTTTATTCGCCCAGAAGCTTTTATTTTAAATCCGAGTGAAGACTTAGAAGATATTGAGCGTGTAGATATAAAAGTAAAAACCATTTTATTTGATGGTTCTAACACCAAAATATCCGCCATTATTAAGCAAAGCAATGACGAAGTACTGATTTCATTACCGCAAAATGCACAATTTGAAAACTTACAAGAAGGTGACGAGATTGAAGCTGGCATTCATCATGATGATTTAAAATGTTATCCCTAATAATTTTTCTTAGGATATTGGTTAGCAACGTTATCTCATGCACATTCCTAAGTACAAGGTGTTAATATGAAAAAGATAAACAGTACACTCTACCTATTACTACTCCCTGTTCTAGCTTGGCTCATTATCTCTATCGTAGTACCGCATTTAGATCTACTCTTTAAGTCCTTTCGCTTTGAGAATGATGACGGCTTAATGGTTTTTTCCCTCAATAATTACCTCGCCTTTTTTGAAGATGAAATCTACTGGCTGACCTTTGTAAAAACTGCGCTCTATTCAATTGGAATCACCTTCCTAGCCTTTGTTGTCACCTTTCCTGTTGCCTTTTATTTAACCAAGGTAGTGGCTAAAAAATACAGTAGTTTTATGGTCTTATTACTATTAATTCCCATCTGGATTGGTGAATTAGTCACTATTTATGGTTGGATGATTCTACTCAGTGATAGTGGTGTCATTAACCAGTTTTTACTCTCAATAGGCATTATCGACAGCCCTATTGAAATGCTCTACACCAATTTCAGCATGACCATTGGACTACTCTATATGTCGATGTTATTTATGATTATCCCGATGATGTCCGCACTAGAAAGCTTAGACGATAGTTTAATTGAAGCCGCCAGTGATTTGGGGGCATCTAAATGGACTATCTTTAGGCAAATTATTATCCCCTACACCATTCCAGGTATTGCCTCTGGCAGTATTATTGTCTTTATGCTGGTGATTGGTGATTATGTTGCACCTAATATTCTCGGTGGTAAAAGCTCACTCTGGTTTACAGAACAAATCTACAACGAATTTCTTTCAACGTTTAACTGGAACGAAGGTGCCGCATTTGGCTTCTTATTATTGCTACTTTCTTCTGGCATTGTTTGGTTAGCACTTAAACTAACAGGTCAAAAACTTGACAGGGTGGGATCATGATACGCACATTACCTAATTCGCCACTGTATAAAATTGGCTACAGAATCTATATAGGCTTATTCTATTTATTTTTAATTATGCCACTCGTTACTATTTGTGTTTTAGCATTTAATGACTCAAATTTTATTGCATTACCTTGGAAAGGCTTTTCATTGGACTGGTTTTTTTCTAATACAGAGGAGCGTTTAGGTTTATTTGCCGATGAAGATTTATTATTAAGTATTTGGATTAGCCTTAAAACGGGCTTTATCGTCGCCCTCTTATCCTTAATTATCGGCACAATGGCAGCATTACTCTTTGAGCAAGAAAAATTTCGCTTGAAGGGATTATTATACTTTTTAGCACTCACACCGCTTATTATTCCAGGGGTGATCTTAGGTATCTCTATACTCCTCACATCAACATTTACAGGAACTTATATTGAAGAAAAGTTTGCTATAGATGTTGAATTTCTACGCCCTAGTTTCTGGCTAGTCGTCTTTGGACAATTCTCATTTGGTGCAACGTATGTGATGTTATTGGTCGGCGCACGTTTAAAAAAGTTTGATCAAACCTTAGAAGAAGCAGCACTTAGTTTGCGCGCCACACGTTTACAAGTTATCTGGCTTATTACCCTACCCTTCTTGCGCCCTGCACTCATCGGTGCATTTATAGTGGCATTTTTAATTAGTTTTTCTAACTTTAACACCACCATATTTTTAGTGGGGTCTGACCCAACCTTACCTGTTGATCTTTATTCACGTATTAAATTTAGCTCAACACCTGTATTAAATGCCGTGTCCTTTATGATCGTGGCATTTATAACTTTATCGGCAATTATTAGTTTTGTTATAAATCGTAAGAAAATTTAGTTGGATTTATTTTAAGGACTCCAAACCACATAATTTCCCTTCAACTCCGCTCAGAGAGTTAGTTCCCTGAGCGGAATCGAAGGGTGCGGATAGTTTACTATTGTTTAGCCTGTCCTCATGTAGCTGGGAAATGTAATACCCCAATTATTTCTTCGCACATAAAATTCTTTCAAAGTTTTTATCATCTACTCTAAAAATAAACCATGACAGTAGGCTAATAAAGACGACAGAAAATAACAGACGAAACCACAACACACCCGAGAGATCAGCGCCTAAGAGTAAAATTAGCAAGGTATCTTCTATCAAACTATGTAGCAATGACAATAAAGCAATGGCTGTAAATATATCTTTTTTGGCTAACTTGCCTTGCTGCGCTTCTTTAATAAGCAAACCACCACCATAAGCTAAACCTAATGTAATACCCACAATAGTTATCGTGGTAGCTTGTTTGCTGATACCTAAAACTTTTAGTATTGGGCTAAGAATAATCGCCAGTAATTTTTCGATACCTATTAATTTTAGAATTTTCAGAAAGAATAACAATATGATAATAATTAGCTGTATCATTGCTAAACTTTTGAGTTGTGTGACTCCCCATTCCACCCAACTACTATCAATAATTGGTTTTGCTTGCCATAGAAGTTGATTAGGCTGTTGTAACCAGTCTCCTATGCTGTAAATTTGGAATAATAACCAGCCATATAAAATACCTCCACCTACACGTATCAATAAAGAAAACCAAACACTCATTCCTGCTTTTTGGGCTATACGCACCTCTATAGGTAAACCATGTGCAAGTAGCATCATGCCACCTAAAATGGTGACTTGTGCAACACTGAGATCAGCAGGTGCTTGGGAGACAAAAATAACCATGCCCCCATAGATGCTAGTCATTACAGTAGTTGCCCAAACTAACCCCATCGACTCTGGTAGCCCGACTAAACTCATTAATG
This sequence comes from Aquificaceae bacterium, assembly GCA_003972955.1. Taxonomy (GTDB): domain Bacteria; phylum Pseudomonadota; class Gammaproteobacteria; order Thiotrichales; family Thiotrichaceae; genus JAGLBW01. The sequence goes on along the minus strand of QOAQ01000117.1, from coordinate 92 downwards.
GCTCTAGAATTACTCCAAGGTATTGAATAATCCCTAACGATTCTAAAATTTTCACCGCTATAATAATTGGGATCATTATTTTAAACAGGGAG
>QOAQ01000057.1 GCA_003972955.1 Aquificaceae bacterium | reverse complement strand
CCCCCAAAAGAAGAAAAGAAAGAAGAAAAAGTTCCTCTCCCAGAAATGGAGCTTACTCAAGATGAAAGGCCGTTTGTTAATGCATTTAAATATAAAGTACGATGAAAAATCAACACATTTAAAGCAGTTAGACGAAGAATCGGTTTCGCAAAAACAAAACCATATTACCATTGCTAATGCCATCTATGAAAATATCCCCCCATCATTATCGCTATATGGCGCGCGCTATAGAGCTTGCTCGTAAAGGGCTTTATACCACCCATCCCAATCCTAGAGTCGGTTGTGTCATTGTTAAAAATGATAAAATCATCGGGGAGGGTTATCACCAGAGAACAGGTCAACCTCATGCCGAGGTATTAGCTTTACAAGATGCCAGTGAGGATGCCAAAGGTGCAACGGCTTACGTCACCTTAGAGCCTTGCTCTCATACAGGCAGAACCCCACCTTGTGCTGACGGTTTATTAGACGCTGGTATTAGTCATGTGGTTGTGGCAATGCAAGACCCTAACCCTTTGGTTGCTGGTAAAGGTATTAAAAAGCTACGTGATGCGGGTGTCGATGTTTTAGTGGGGGTACTAGAGCAACAAGCGCAACAATTAAATCAAGGATTTATTAAACGTATGCAACAGGGTTTACCTTGGGTGCGTGTGAAAATGGCGATGAGTTTAGATGGCAGAACAGCAATGGCATCAGGAGAAAGTCAATGGATTACCGCACCTGATGCGCGCACCGATGTACAAAAATATCGAGCTTCAGCCGATGCAATATTAACGGGACAGGGGACGTTATTAGCAGATGACCCTTCCTTAAATGTACGTTTAAATACGGATGACCTTGAGATAGAGGGCGCTGTACGTCAACCTGTAAGAGTGGTTTTAGATGAAGATTTAAAAATATCACCTGCCGCTAAAATGCTGTCTTTAGAGGGTGAGACGTGGGTTTACACACTCTCGGATGATGACAATAAAAAGCAATTATTAGCAGCAGCAAATGCTAACATCATCAAAAATAAAGCGAATGCAGATGGTTATCTGCAACTTGTCAGTGTGTTAAAAGACTTGGCAAAACGAGAAATTAATGAAGTGCATGTCGAAGCGGGGCAGACGTTAACGGGTGCATTGCTACAAGAGGGTTTAGTAGATGAGTTAATTATCTATATGGCACCTACATTAATGGGGTCAGATGCACGTGGATTATTTAATTTGCCAGCTTTGGTAACAATGCAAGACAGAATACACCTAGAGATAAAAGATATACGTGCAATAGGTCGAGATTGGCGTATTATTGCAAATCCTTCAGAGAACACTACAAATTAGCCCCCCCCCTTAATTTGCGATAAAAAACTATGTTTACAGGCATTATTCAATCCATTGGAACCATTCTCGACCTGAAAGAAAAAAGTGGTGATGTTGAGCTGAGTGTTCATACAGGTCAGTTAGATATGGCTGATGTAGCGCTAGGAGATAGCATTGCGGTTAATGGCGTTTGTTTAACGGCTATTCGTTTCGGAAAAAACGATTTTACTGCCGATGTGTCACGCGAGACTTTATCGTTAACCTCCTTAGGTGGGCTAACAAAAGGCTCATCTGTCAATCTCGAAAAAGCACTGACTTTGCAAACACGTTTAGGTGGACACATGGTTAGTGGTCATGTCGATGGTTTAGCCACCATTGCCTCGCGCCATGCTGATGGTCGTTCAGAGCGTTTTACCGTCACAGCCCCTGATGAATTAGCACGATATATTGCCGCTAAAGGCTCTGTCACAATCGATGGCGTGAGTTTAACGGTGAATAACGTTGATGGTGCAAACTTTGAATTAAATATTGTGCCACATACGTTGGTGGAGACCATTATTGGACAATACCAAGTCGGCACCAAGGTCAATCTAGAAGTTGATGTGGTCGCACGTTATTTAGAACGGTTATTGCTAGGTGACAATGCTGCTAAGAGCGCGGTGAAAGAAAAAGGATCAATAAGCCAAGCTTTTTTAGCGGAAAATGGCTTTTATAAAGCATAAAATTATTAGGAAAATAAAGCATGGAATTCAATTCAATAGAAGAGATAATTGAAGATATTTCACAAGGAAAAATGGTTATCATGGTTGACGATGAAGACCGTGAAAATGAAGGTGATTTTTTGATGGCAGCATCAAAAGTAAAGCCTGAAGATATTAACTTTATGGTAACGCATGGGCGTGGTTTGGTTTGCCTAACGTTGCGCGCAGAACGTTGTCAGCAATTAAATTTACCCTTGATGATTTCAGATACCGATGCAGCGCATGGTACTAATTTTACCGTTTCTATTGAAGCATCGGAAGGTGTTACCACCGGTATCTCTGCCTATGACCGTGCGTTAACCGTGCGTGCCGCAGTTGCCCCTGATGCAACGCCAAGCGATATTGAGCAACCTGGGCATATATTTCCACTAAAAGCACAGGCAGGTGGTGTGTTAACACGTGCAGGTCATACCGAAGCAGGTTGTGATCTTGCGGATCTTGCAGGTTTAGAGCCAGCGGCTTTGATTGTAGAGATTTTAAATGAAGATGGCTCAATGGCGCGTCGTGATGACTTAGAAATTATCGCTGAAAAACATGACCTAAAAATTGGCACCGTTGAAGCATTAATTCGTTACCGTATCCAGAATGAAAAAACGGTCAAACGTGTCTATGAAAACACGCTTTCAACAGAGTTTGGCGAGTTTAATGTGATTGCGTTTAAAGACCAGTCTTCAAAAAATACGCACTTAGCGCTAACAAAAGGCGAGATAAGTGCAGACAAGCCCATTATGGTTCGTGTGCATATAGAAGACGCCCTCTGCGATGTGCTACCACTTACTGAACAAAGCTGTGGTTGGCCGCTTCGTGATGCAATGAAGCATATTGCAGATGAAGGTGAGGGTGTTATTGTTATTTTGCGCGAAACAAATCAAATCGATATTTTGGCACGTTTAGAGCAATTACACCAAGAACCAACAGAAGAAGAAAGTGACTCACCACAAGACCTACGCACCTTTGGTATTGGTGCACAAATATTAATGGATGTCGGTGTGCATAAAATGCGTGTAATGAGTGCGCCAAAGAAATTCCACGGTTTAGCGGGCTTTGGTTTGGAAGTGGTTGAATATTTACAAGACTAACTAGGAATATAGTAATGAGTGATATAAAAGAATACGTTGGTGATTTTACCGCGAGTGATGCAAAATTTGGTATTGTTGTAGCACGCTTTAACGAGTTTGTGGTCGAGGCACTTTTATCAGGTGCAATCGACCAATTACGTCGTCATGGTGTGGACGATAGTGATATTGAAATCATCCGTGTACCTGGTGCTTATGAAATTCCTTTTATGGCTCAAGTCATGGCAAAAAGTAAAAAATACAATGCAATTATTGCTTTAGGAGCAGTCATTCGTGGTAGCACACCACACTTTGATATTGTGGCAGGAGAGTCGGCGAAAGGACTCTCAAATATTTCCTCCAAATACGAAATTCCTGTTATCAATGGTATTATCACCACAGAAACAATCGAGCAAGCTATTGAACGCTCTGGAACAAAAGCAGGCAATAAAGGCTCAGAAGCCGCAATTGTTGCCATTGAAATGGTTTCTTTAATTAGTAAATTTAAGTAAAACTAACGTAACCGTTCAGGGTGAAGGTGAACGGTTGCAAAACAACCAATACCCGCTTATAGATTATGCGGGCTTATAATGGCATCACCTATGGCTGAACAAGACCCAAAAAGACAATATGTTGCAAAACGTCGTGCGGCACGTAAATTAGCACTTATTGCAATTTATCAGTGGCAAATGACAGGTAATACGTACACTAGTATTTATGCTGGAATACAGGAAGATAAAGAGTTGGTTCAAGATTTCTTAAGGTCTGATGCCGCTTTCTTTCAGTCATTAACGAAATATGTATTAGAAAATGTTGCTGAGGTTGATGCGCAATTAAAACCATTTTTAGATCGTGATGCAGAACATTTAGATCAAATTGAGCGAGCAGTATTACGCATGGCAACAGCTGAATTGCTTAAACACCCTGAAACACCGTTTAAAGTTGTCGTTAATGAAGCGGTAAACCTCACAAAAAAATTTGGTGCGGATAAAGCCTATAAATTTGTTAATGGTGTATTGGATAAAGTTGCGGGTGCGGTGCGTAAGGATAGAAAATAGAAACATCTATTCCTAGTAGGAATGGGTTGATGAATATTATCGATTAGAATCATTGGCTAAATCAGTTTATGGTTTATTGACGTTGTTTTATTGCTAACTTAAGGTCATATTATGTCTGATTTAACGCTTATCATCGGTAACAAAAACTACTCCTCATGGTCTCTACGCCCATGGTTGTATATGAAACAACAAGGGATCGACTTCGAAGAAATCCGTATTCCTCTATTTACACCTGATATGGAAGCGCAACTAGCGCCATGTTTTTCAAACTCTAAAGTTCCTGTACTCATTGATGAAGGCTATTCTATTTGGGATACACTGGCTATCATGGAATATTTAGCTGATAAATTTCCCGAAAATGTCAGTTGGCCTGCCTATATAAAAGCACGGGCAACTGCTCGCTCTGTTGCATCAGAAATGCATTCTAGCTTTACCGATGTGCGTAATGAAATGCCGATGAACTGCCGTATAAAATATCAGGATATGCCCTTATCAGAGGGCGCATTGCAAGATATTGAGCGCATCAAAGCATTATGGCGACACTGCAAGCGTCTTTACGGACAGGATGGCAAATGGCTATTTAGTCAATTTACTATTGCTGATGCCATGTTTGCTCCTATCGTTATTCGTTTTAAGCACTTTAATATCCCGCTAGAAGGTGTAGAAGCGGAATATGTTGATATGGTTTATAACAATCAATACATACAAGAATGGATGAAAGCAGGGCGCAAGGAAGTAGAAATCATTGCAGAAGATGAGCTACTGGATATGGAAGACTACCTTTCTCGATGAGCTCCGAGTTTGACATCATCCAAGATTATTTTAACTGGCAGCAGACAGCAGCATCTGTTCGCGTTGGCGTAGGGGATGATGCGGCAGTTTTAGACCTAACAGCAAAGCAAGGGCAAGAGCTGATTATTTCGGTCGATACGTTTATCGAAGGCGTACACTTTCCTAAAAACGCCCCCGTAGAAGCGATAGGGCACAAAGCGTTAGCGGTAAACTTAAGTGATTTGGCGGCAATGGGCGCGGAGCCTGCATGGTTTACCTTAGCGATCACGCTACCTGAATCAAATCAACAATGGCTAAAGGCGTTCTCACTAGGCTTAAAAAAACTAGCCGATCAACACAATATTGTTTTAATTGGTGGTGACACAACGCGCGGATCATTAAGTATTACGATTCAAGTGATGGGGTTTGTAACCGCAGGTGAGGCTTTATTACGAAGTACCGCCAAGCCAAACGATAAAATTTATGTCTCAGGATATTTAGGCGATGCTGCGATTGGTCTGGCACTGATACAAGCGCGTTTAAAGGCGGATATGTTAAGTCAAACAGCAAATACATTTTGTCGCAATGCGCTTAACTTTCCTTACCCTCAAAATACACTAAGCAAAATAATTAGACCGTATGCGACTGCGTGTTTAGATATTTCAGATGGTTTACTGCAAGATTTAACCCATATACTAAAAGCATCGAATGTGAGTGCTAGACTAGATTCAGATAAAATACCGCTCTCTTCTCATGCCTTAGAATTAGGATACGATACTGCACTGCCGTATGCCTTGTCAGGTGGTGATGATTATCAATTATTATTCACTGTACCTCCTGAAAATGAGGCTAAACTCCTAAAGCGCATTGCCGATGCAGATGAGAGTATTAGCTGTATCGGTACTATCGGTGTAAATAACGACGATAAGATTAGGGATAGCTCAGGAAACCTTATCAGCACAACAGGATATCAACATTTTTATGGCGAATGACCCCGAATTAAATAAGACAGTAATGTCCTCTCCCGTACATTTTTTAGCATTTGGTTTTGGTAGTGGGCTTGCCCCCTTTGCACCAGGCACCTTTGGGACGCTTGCTGCTGTTCCACTCTATCTATTGATGACTAATTTCAGTCTACCTATCTACCTTGCTATGACTTTCGTTGCGATTATTTTTGGTTTTTGGTTGTGTGGAAAATCATCTGAAATGCTAGGAGTGCATGATCATGGTGGCATTGTATGGGATGAATTTGCAGGCTTCTTTATTACGATGATAGCAGCACCTCAAGGCTGGGAGTGGGTGCTTATTGGTTTTGCTTTATTTAGATTGTTCGATATTTGGAAACCTTGGCCTATCCGCGTTATAGATAAAAAAGTACACGGTGGTATAGGAATTATGATGGATGATGTATTAGCGGGAATTTACGCTTTAGTCATACTACAAGTCATCAATTTGTATTATGTGGAATTTTTTAAAAATTAACTCTTATCTTGAACACTTTGTTTATCAACGATTTTTTTCATAATATAATGATAAACAGGCTCTTCCTTTTCTAACATGCTATAAGCATTTACAAACAGCCATCCTTGAGAAGACATATAATTAAGTGCATCAATCATAGAATTAAACTCAATTTTCTTGCCTGTTTCGTCATCACATAAAACATCACCAACAGAAGAGCCAAATATTCCTTTAGGATCACCAAAATCCACCTCAATTTGTATTTTCTTCTTTAAAAGCCCCACTTGTTGAGAGACAATTTCGCAATAAATTTCTTGTTTTGACATTTTAGGCTCATTCCGTTGTAGGGAACGTGCATGAAATAAGTTCGACAATTATAACGCAGAATTTTTATTTTAGATTGGATGATCTTGTAAGGCGCATAGTTATTCTACGCAACGAGCAAGATCATCCAAGCTGGGATAAAAAGACAAGTTAGAATGTCGAACTTATTTCATGCACGTTCCTAGATAGTTCAGGTGGTGTAATATACACCGTTTAATTAATTATAATAGTGGTAAGAATGCTAATTGATAGTGTAATCTCTTCCTGCCCTTTTTAACCCCCATTTTCAGAGTTCAATATGACAGTTAAAACACGATTTGCGCCTAGTCCTACAGGTTATCTTCATATCGGAGGCGCACGAACCGCGCTTTATTCTTGGTTACATGCAAAAAAATCAGGTGGCACTTTCTTGCTACGTATTGAAGATACCGACCTTGAGCGTTCAACACAGGCATCCGTCGATGCTATTTTAGAAGGCATGAAGTGGCTAGAGTTAGATTATGATGAAGGGCCTATTTTCCAAACAGACCGTTTTGATCGCTACAAAGAAGTTATTCAGCAACTAATCGACCAAGGCGATGCTTACCACTGTTACTGTACGCGCGAAGAGCTAGATGAGATGCGCGAGCAACAACGAGAAAATAAAGAAAAGCCGCGTTACGATGGGCGTTGTCGTGAGCGTAGTGAGCCACGAGAAGGCGTAGAACCTGTAGTGCGCTTTCGCAACCCTACTGATGGCGTTGTGGTGATTGATGATTTAATCAAGGGCAAAATCACCATTGCTAACAAAGAGTTGGATGATTTAATTATCGCCCGTTCAGATGGTACACCTACCTATAATCTTACCGTTGTAGTCGATGATGTCGACATGGGTATGACGCACGTTATACGAGGTGATGATCATATCAATAATACCCCTCGCCAAATCAATATCATGAAAGCCCTCGGTGTAGAGCCACCAATATTCGCCCATGCGCCCATGATTTTAGGTGATGATGGTAAGCGTTTGTCAAAGCGTCACGGTGCAGTCAGTGTGATGCAATATCGTGATGATGGATTTTTACCGCAAGCATTAATCAACTACTTAATGCGTCTAGGCTGGTCGCATGGTGATCAAGAAATATTCAGCCGAGAAGAAATGATTGAATTTTTTGAGGTATCCGATGTTAACAGTGCCGCTTCTACCTTTAACTCCGAAAAATTATTGTGGTTAAACCAGCAATATATAAAAGAACTACCTGTAGATGAATTAATAAAGCACCTGCAATGGCACTTAGAAAATCAGAATCTTGATATTACAAATGGTCCTGATTTTGCCGCAGTCATCGACGCACAACGTGACCGTGCTAAAACCTTAGTTGAGCTAGTTTCTTCAAGCAGATACTTCTACGAAGACTTTGAAGAATACGCAGAAACTGCGGCTAAAAAGCAATTTAAAACCGCCACGCCAGACATCATGCAAGCAGTGCATGATGAGTTAACAACATTAACAGACTGGCAGCCAGAAACCATCGACAAGGCAATAAAAGCAAGTTGTGAAAAGCTAGACCTAAAACTCAATAAAGTAGGCCCGCCACTGCGCGTAGCGGTAACAGGAACCGCAATGTCCCCTTCTTTGGATATCACCTTATATTTAGTAGGTAAAGAACGCACACTAGAGCGATTGAGCAAAGCCATCGCGTTTAATCGTGCAAAGTATGCATAATTGCTCAGACTAGAATCTTTGCAAATCAATAAAAGATGAGTCAGATACGAGAACTTTGCAGTGAAAAAGATATAGTCTTTCATATATTAAATTTCCATTCCCTTCACTTCGACTTCGCTCAGTACAGGCGAAGTCGAAGTGAAGGGATATTATTTAAGTGAACATCACTGCGTAACATCAGATAGTTACTGCTTATATACTCTATAAACGCACTTTTTTTGACCTCTGTGCTTGTGTGGTTTCTTTAAATGATATATTTATAGGCTTCTAAAGATGAATATCAAAGGAGATGATTTATGGATAAAAAGAATAATATATCAAACTTAACCCGTCGTGGTTTTCTAAAGGCTAGTGCAGCAACAGGTGTTGCATTGTCAGCCCCATTATTTTTTATGCAGGGTGCTTATGCTGAAGGGAAAAAATTTAGAAATGATCCAGGGAGTGCTAAGACGGTAAAGTTAGGATTTAATGTGCCCCAAACGGGTGCGTATGCGGATGAGGGTGCTGATGAGCTACGTGCTTTTAAATTAGCGGTTAAACATCTGAATGAGGGTGGTGGTATGTTAGATACCATGAAGCCATCATCACTTAAAGGTAACGGTATTTTAGGTAAAAAGGTTGAGTATGTAACAGGTGATACTCAAACTAAATCAGACGCGGCACGTGGTTCTGCTAAGCGCATGATAGAGAAAGACGGTGTTGTAATGATTAGTGGTGGCTCATCCTCGGGTGTTGCTATTGCTGTTCAGGGCTTGTGTCAGGAAATGGGTGTTATTTTTATGGCAGGTTTAACACACTCTAACGATACAACGGGTAAAGATAAGCGTCGTTATGGTTTCCGTCATTTCTTTAATGCAAAAATGACAGGTTCTGCGCTTGGTCCTGTGTTAAAAGATGAAATGGGTACAGATCGTAAAGCCTATCACTTAACCTCTGATTACACATGGGGTTGGACGCAAGAAGAGTCAATCAAAGAAACTACAGAAGCTCTGGGTTGGAAAACGGTTAAGACGGTTAAAACACCTGTTGGCGCGGGTGATTTCTCGCAGTACATTACACCCATTTTAAACTCGGGTGCTGATGTGCTTATTCTTAACCATTATGGTAAAGATATGATCAACTCACTAACTCAGTCAGTGCAGTTTGGTCTACGTGATAAGAAAGTAAATGGTAAGAAGTTTGAAATTATCGTGCCTTTATTCTCTCGTCTTATGGCGCAGGGTGCAGGTGATAATATCAAAGGCATCTTAGGTACAACTAACTGGAATTGGGCGCTGGAAGACGATGGCTCTAAAGCATTCGTTAAGGCGTTTGGCAAAGAGTACGGAAACCCACCATCACAGGCTGCTCATACCTGTTATGTACAGACGCTACTTTATGCCAATGCCTGTGAAATGGCGGGTACATTCTATCCACCAGAGGTTATCAAAGCATTGGAAGGTTTCAAGTTTGATGGCATGGGTAATGGCCCTACAGAATACCGTGCGGAAGATCATCAGTGTCTTAAAGATGTCTTGGTTGTACGTGGTAAAGAAAAGCCAAAAAGTCAGTTCGACTTACTTGAAATTGTTAAACAAGTACCTCGTGCAGAGGTTGAATATAAAGCAGATATATTTAAGGGTGACTTAGGCCCCTATGAAGTTAAAAGCTAAAAAATAGCTTAATAACAAACCATATCACTTCATCCGTGATATGGTTTTTTTATATTCCTATGGGACGTTTGTTATAGAGCGTTTACTTATAAGCTCATTTTTCAAATAATAATATTTTTTTGGGGCTTGGTGCTATTCACCTACCTATTATTATTTGCAAAATAAGCCTTCATTAGAAGTAATAAATTTATGGATGCTATCTTTCTACAAGTTCTTAATGGGCTAGATAAAGGCGGGGCTTATGCCTTAATTGCACTGGGTTTGACATTAACATTCGGAACTTTGGGTATTGTTAATTTTGCGCATGGTGCTTTATTTATGCTCGGTGCATTTTGCGCGGTACTCTTCAATAAAATCATTACCTTTTCTGTCAAGGTAAAAGATGAAAGCATCACCTTCTTCGATGCGTATAAAGAACAACCTTATTTAGAAATATGGTGGGGGGATATAGGGTCAACTATTATTGACTATTCGATTCCCTTATCACTTTTATTTACAATTCCTGTGATGCTGTTAATCGGTGTTATTATGGAGCGTGGTTTAATTAAGCACTTTTATAAGCGTCCTCATGCCGATCAAATATTAGTAACCTTTGGTTTAGCGATTGTTATCCAAGAGCTAATTCGTACCTTTTTTGGAGCTAATCCTATTCCATCTTCTGCACCTGCAATTGTCTCAGGTAGTGCAGCGATAGGTGCTTGGTTTGGTTTAAATGATTCCCTTGTTTATCCGTGGTGGCGACTCATTTACTTAGTTTTCTCTATTATTGTGATTTTTGCTGTCTTTGTTTTTCTTAAATTTACCACCTTCGGCATGGTGGTGCGGGCAGGTATGGCAGATCGTGAAACGGTGGGCTTATTAGGGATTAACGTACAAAAACGTTTTACGATTGTCTTTGGTTTGGCCACCGTTGTCGCAGGGCTTGCGGGTGCTATGTATGCACCAATATTACCGCCTAATTACCATATGGGAATGGATTTTTTAGTGCTTTCTTTTGTCGTGGTGGTGGTTGGTGGCATGGGGTCATTAGGTGGCGCTGTCTTCGCGGGATTTATGCTAGGCATGTTACAGTCTTTTGCTTCAATGAATGAAGTGAAAGCCATTATTCCAGGTATTGACCAAGTCATTATTTATCTTGTGGCGGTTATTATTTTACTTATTAGACCACGTGGGCTTATGGGGCGTGAAGGCGTTATGGACGATTAATTATGAAAATATCTATTAAAAGTAATTTAATCATCATGCTGATTTTTATCACTATCGTTTTATCAGCACCTATTTGGGGAAAAGTAATTGGCGCAGCTTACCCTGATTTATTACAAAAATTTGCTATTTTTGCTTTATTCGCCATTGGTTTCAATATTTTATTTGGCTTAACAGGTTATCTATCGTTTGGTCATGCGACCTTTCTTGGTGTGGGTTCATATACTGCCGTTTGGATGTTTAAGCTGTTTTCGATGAATGTATTACCTGCCATTATACTTGGCACATTAATGTCGGGAGTATTTGCCTATATTATTGGCTATTTAAGCTTGCGCCGTTCAGGGATTTATTTCTCAATACTGACCTTAGCCTTTGCTCAAATGGCATATAGTCTTGCTTACTCTGTGCTAACCCCTATCACCAATGGCGAGACAGGCTTACAGTTATCACAACAAGACCCTCGTTATCTTGACGCACTCTTTGGGGTGGCGGTCAGCGATGGTTTACCTTCGACTAATTTCTTTGGTCTTTCCATGAGTGGTTATTCTGGCTTTTACTTCTGCGCGGTTATTTTAATTATAGGTTTTTATGTCTCGTTAAAAATATTCCGTTCCCCTTACGGTTTAAAACTCACCGCAATTAAATCCAATCAAAAACGTATGAAATATACAGGCTTTAATACACGTCCTTATTTGCTATCAGCGTTTATGATTTCGGGCATGTATGCAGGTCTTGCAGGTTCACTTATGGCAGTCACCGATCCACTGGCGGGCGCAGAACGTATGCAGTGGACGGCATCAGGTGAAGTGGTGTTAATGACCATTCTTGGTGGCGCAGGGACATTAATCGGCCCTATCTTAGGTGCGGTGATTATTAAATACTTTGAAAATATCTTCTCAGCCTTAAACACCGCCGAACTCCACAGTATTTTTAGTTTTATGCCTAAGTTTATGGAGAATATCTTTGTCTTTATTACCAATCCTTTTGTAGGTGATGGTTGGCATTTAATGTTGGGGGTTCTGTTTATGTTAGTGGTTATTTTCCTACCGGGAGGCGTACTCGAAGGATTGGGAAAAGTAACGAATCTCTTCAAAAGAATATTGGGTTTTAAATCGACCAAGCAGGGCGCTAGCAAAGGAGAATCATCGTGAGTTATATTCTCGAAATAAAAGGTGTCAATAAAACCTTTGGCGGTTTACATGCACTCGCTGATGTGAATTTACAAATTGAAGAAGGGGAAACACACGCGATTATTGGTCCCAATGGCGCAGGTAAATCTACCTTGTTAAACTGTTGTATTGGTCGTTTAATTCCTGATAGTGGCAGTGTTACCTTTAATGGAAAAAACATGATTGGTATGGAAGCTCACGATATTAATCATGCAGGAATGGTACGTGTTTTTCAGACCCCTGAAATTTTTCCTGATTTAAGTATTCTTGATAATGTCATGATCCCCGCCTTGGCAAAACGTGATGGTACTTTTACCTTTAATCCATTTAAAAAAATGGCAGATCAACATGATATTCATGATGAAGCGATGTCTATTTTGCGTGATTTTTCTTTAGATGACTTTGCTGATCATATTGCAAGTAGTATGTCGCGTGGTAATAAGCGTCGCCTTGAATTGGCAATGGGCTTGATTCAACACCCTAGTTTATTACTATTAGATGAGCCGACCGCAGGCATGGCACGTCACGATACCAATAACACCATCGAGCTACTCAAAGAGATGAAAAGGCAACATGGCACAACAAAAGTCATTATTGAACATGATATGCACGTTGTCTTTAGCCTTGCAGACCGTATTAGTGTGTTAGCACGTGGGCATATTATCGCCACTGGAACACCCGATGACATTCGCAATGATCCTAAAGTAAAAGAAGCCTACTTAGGGGAGTCAGAAGATGAGTAAGCTATTAAAAAATGTGCAACGCAAAAAACAAGTAGAGACAGTAACCAAGCAAGGCTCTGATCCTGCTTTTTTCTCCTGCTGGGATCTGCATGCTTACTATGGAGAAAGTTATATCGTACAAGGTGTGAGTTTTGATATACGCGAAGGTGAAGTGCTCGCATTACTTGGGCGAAACGGCGCAGGAAAGACATCAACACTACGCTCCATCGCACGTATGGACGAGCCACAAGTAACACACGGTGAAATTTGGTTAGATCATAAACCATTACACAGTATGCCTTCACATAAAGCAGCACAAAATGGCGTAGCACTTGTACCAGAAGATCGTTGCATTATTCAAGGTCTCAGCGTAGAAGAAAACCTTCAACTTGCCCAAATAGCACCCCCCATAGGCTGGGGGCTAGAGCGAATATACGAACATTTTCCGCGCTTAGCAGAACGCCGCAAACAAATGGGGACAACGCTATCAGGTGGTGAGCAACAAATGTTAGCCGTAGCACGCGCCTTAGCGCGCGACATAAAACTATTATTATTAGATGAACCTTATGAAGGTTTAGCCCCCGTTATTGTGCATGAAATTGCAGCTATTATTGACAATATTAAAAAACAAGGCATCACCACGATTATCGTTGAGCAAAATGCAGTTGCCGCTTTGCGTCTAGCTGATAGAGCATTGATATTAGATACAGGAACAATTGTTTTTGACGGAACAGCAAAAGAAGTATTGGATAATGATGAGCTGCGCCATGAGTATTTAGCCATTTAATAACTGATGTTACGCACTTTAGATTTCTATTTGTGCATTTAAGCACAAATAGCACGATGCGATAGCGAGTGCGAAGCAGTCGTTCCCATTCTAACCGCGCCGAGCATTTTTACTTGTGAAGCGCAGGAGAAAGCGGGTAGCTGGGTCGCCTTTTCTTTGGTTCGGATCGACTGGCGATGCAAAAGAAATGAACTCATAGCCGTTAAGACGCTTCGCAAATCAACAGAAGCTTAGTCGGCTACGAAAACTTTGCAGTGAAAATGAAAAATCACCACTGCGTAACATCAGTTATTCTAATTTTCATAATTTTGGCTCTTTGAGCGTGATAAAATCGGGATTTAAAAAATTTTGTTTTTCCGAAACATGAACTTGCAGTTTTTCCCTTCATGATTCCTAATGAGTAGTCCCTACTTCAAAAAGGAGTCAATATGCCTCTCGATAAAACCCACCGTAAAAATATCATTTCTAGCTATAACTACGCTCTCTCACGCAATGGTTTTCACCCTAATGCGCTCTTGTGGAGTAGCAAAGAGGTTCAAGAACTCCGTTTTGAAAAATTATTAAATATCGGTATTCAGACGGGCGATTCTGTTTTAGATGTTGGTTGTGGTTTTGGTGATTTATCGGCTTATTTGCTAAAACAGGGGATTAAAGATGTGGATTATTGCGGTATTGATTTATCTGCAAAACTACTAGAAACAGGGCGTATTCATTATCCTGCAATAATTTTACAGCAAGGGGATTTGTTTGATTATAACCCTGAGAATAAAAGTGTTGATTACGTCATGCTCTCAGGCACATTAAATAATAAATTAGGTGATGATGGTGCTTATGCTTTGCAAGTTATCGAACGGATGTTTGCAAGTTGTCGCAAAGGAATCGCATTTAATTTATTGGATGCGCGTGATGAATGGACGGCAGGGCGCTGGGATTTGCAAAGCTTTCATCCAGATGTATTAAAAGAATTTTTATCAGGACTATCAACACGTGTTGAAATTCTTGATGATTATTTGCAGAATGATTTTACGGTTCTGGTTTGGCGAGATTAAACAACTAACAACTTTGCACACAATCTGCATAAACCTCGCATAACTTCTACAAGCCCCTTTATTAGACTTGTCTCATCTTAAAGAAGAGGTGAGTCCCATGAGTTTTATTTTTAGTATTATTTCCATGTTATTTTCTGTTGCAATACTGCTTGGTATTGTGATGTTTATTGTCTTTATGGCACGTAAAATAGGCTTGATTAGTACGCCTGTAGACGAAGATGGTCGTCAAGTGAATGACATAAAAGGTCTCTTTAAAGAATTTTCTAAATTCTCAGATTCCTTAATTTTTCGTTTTGGCATTATTGGGGTTATGGTCGCCATTATGACGATTCCTTTGGGAATGGTGAGTGAGATGGTATCGGAGCGTAGTCAGTTGTATTCATCGGTTGTGCAAGATATAGCGAATACATGGGGACATCAGCAAAATATCTCGGGCCCTGTGCTTATCGTACCGTATACCGAAAAATTCATTAGTGAAAAAGTCTTAACCGATAAAGATGGTAATGAGCGTAAAGTCGATAAAACCAGCTATGTTCAACGCACAGCGATTGTATTGCCTGAGCAACTTTTTATAAATGGCAAACTGCAAGGGGAACATCGTCAACGCAGTATCTATAAATCATTAGTTTATAAGGCAGAACTCCAGCTAAAAGGTAACTTTGCTCGTCCAGATATAGAAAGTCTTTCAAGCCATATCGATAAAATTCACTGGGATCAAGCATGGTTTTCATTAGGTATTTCCGATACGAGAGCAATAAATAAAGTCTCTCATTTACAGTGGAATGCCAGTCAAACCGACTTTGAGCCAGGTACGCGCATTGTTAATATCATCAAAAGTGGTTTCCATGCACCATTATCCATCAATAAAGAATTGGCACGTTATGAATTCTCCTTAAATATGGATATAAAAGGTAGCCAAGGTTTTTACTTTAAGCCTTTTGGTAAAACCACTAATGTCACTTTAACTTCCGATTGGCCACATCCTAGTTTTCAAGGAAATGTGTTACCTGATGAGCATCATATCAATGCTGAAGGTTTTACAGCTAATTGGTCAATTCCGCATTTAGCCAGAAACTACCCACAACTTTGGACATTAGAAGCGCAAACATTTGATGTTAATGAGTTTAAAGCAGGGGTGAATCTCTTTGAATCAGTCTCTTTGTACTCACAAATTACCCGTGCCATTAAATATGGCGTGCTGTTTATCGCGCTAACCTATATCACCTTTTTGATTTTTGAACTGGGTATTAATCATCGTTTACATATCGTGCAATACGGGATTATTGGTTTAGCACTTTCTATGTTTTATATGACCTTATTATCGGTTGCAGAACATGCGAATTTCTTTACCGCCTACCTCGCCGCCGCCGCGCTTATCATCACCATGATTACACTCTATGCTTATGCCGCAATCCGTCGTTTAGGGCGTACCGTTTTAATTGCCTTATTGCTAACAGGTTTGTACTTCATTCTCTATTCTTTGCTGAAATTAGAAGATTACGCTTTATTAGTGGGTACAGTGCTATTGCTCGCGATACTCGGCATAATGATGTATTTAACACGAAATATAGGCAAAAACAGCAATAATGAAAATCACACTATTGAGGCACGGTAGACCAGACCTAGCACTACCAAAAAAGCTAGCAAGCAAAGAAATTGTCCCCCTAATTCGTCAGTATGATGATGCAGGGATAGCACCTGATAGCATTCCGCCAGAGCAGTCTATTGCGGTTGCCAACATGGCTAATGCAGTGGTTTGTAGCCACTTGCCACGCTCAATAGAGTCCGCTAAAAAATTAACCTCAAAAGATATTTTAGTGAGTGATGCACTCTTTCGTGAGGCAGCCTTGCCCAGTAGCAACTGGGCTTATCCACGCTTAGATACAATGACATGGTTTTTTATCTGTCGAACCCTATGGTTATTTGGCTATTCACAAAATGGCGAGTCTATTAGCACCATACGCAAACGCGCAAAACTAGCTACCGACAAATTAATAGCGATAGCCGAGCAACACGACAATTTACTGTTTGTTGGGCACGGTTTTATTAATCATTTTATCTCCAAAGAATTAAAACGCCGAGCTTGGAAAGGCCCAAAAAAATCCCCCCGAGAACACTGGGAATACAGTACTTATGAAAAAAATACTTAAATTGATGTTTTTTTAAGAGGAATAGGGCGCGAAGTTTGCATTTCCAAAAAGTGTTAAACGGTACTTATCAGCTTTTAGGGCTTAGGCTATACTGTGCGACCTATTTAATAATAAAGAGAAAACCATTATGGAAGAGAAAAATAACCCGTACGCAACACCCAATGCTGTTGTTCGCGATGTTGCTTCAGAGGAGGGGTTTGGTGATCTAAAGTTATTTACATCACAAGGACGACTTGGTCGCTTACGTTACTTATTGTATACACTAGGCGTTACACTTGTTGGAGGTATATTGGCAGCGTTGCTTGCGCTTATTCCAGTAGTCGGAGTGTTTCTTGCTGCTATTATTTATATCGGACTGTTGGTTATCACCTTTTTTCTTACTATTCAAAGATGCCATGATTTTAACGCGACAGGATGGTTTTCATTAGTAATATTAATCCCAATTGTGTCGTTAGTTTTCTATTTTATACCTGGAACGAAAGCTAGCAATAAATATGGTCTTCAGCCTCCTCCAAATAGTAAGGGTGTTAAAATAGGAGCCTTTTTAATATTAGCATTTTTTGTTATCGCTATCGCAGCGTCAATTTTAATGCCATTATTAGTTCAGCCACAAGGATAGAGAGTATTTTTATAATCCTAACTGATGTTACGCACTTTAGATTTCTATTTTGTGCGTTTAAGCACAAATAGCACGATGCGATAGCGAGTGCGAAGCAGTATTTCCCATTCTAACCGCGCCGAGCATTTGCAAGTAAAAATGGATCAGCAGGGCAAGCTGTTTGAGCGTAGCGAGTTTTTGCCCTGCCCATTTTTACT
>QOAQ01000135.1 GCA_003972955.1 Aquificaceae bacterium | reverse complement strand
CTGATTAAGTCATGAGTGGTTTTCTTGATATTGCAATACCACTTGACTTAAGGAACGTGCATGAAATAAGTTCGACAACTTTTATAACGCAGAATTTTTATTTCAGATTGGATGATCTTGTGAGGCGCATAGTTATTCTACGCAACGAACAAGATCATCCTAGCTGAGATAAAAAGGTTGCTATGCCCCTCTTTTTGGGTGCAAGTTAGAATGTCGAAGTTATTTCATGCACATTCCTTAGTGCTAAAAAACAATGGTACGAAGCGGTGGGTTGGTGCTTCACCTACCGCTCCCTTCGACAAGCTCAGGGAGCTTAGAATCACAGCTCTAAAAATAAACTAGCGGGGTCTTCTAATAATTCTTTTATCTTCACTAAGAAGCTAACTGCTGTTTTACCATCAATCAAACGATGATCGTATGATAGTGCTAGGTACATCATGGGTCTTATAACCACTTCGCCATTAATTGCTACAGGACGATCTTCTATCTTGTGCATACCCAAAATCGCACTTTGTGGTGGATTTATAATAGGCGTTGATAGCATCGAACCAAAGACGCCGCCATTGGTGATAGAGAAAGTTCCGCCTGTTAGCTCATTTAATTCTAATTGATTATTACGTGCGCGGTGGGCGTAGTCGTGGATATTTTTCTCTATTTCGGCATGGCCGAGTGTATTCGTATCACGCAAAACAGGGACAACTAAGCCTCTTTCTGTTGAAACTGCGACACCTATATCATAATTTCCTTGATAGATTATATCTTGTCCATCAATCCGCGCATTCACTTCAGGGTAGCGTTTTAATGCTTCTGTCGAGGCTTTCACAAAGAAGGACATAAAGCCTAATTTTATACCATGCACACGCTCAAAACGGTCACGGTAAATTTTTCGTAAGCGAATAATTTCACTCAAATCAACATCATTAAATGTGGTTAATATTGCCGCTGTTTGTTGTGCTTCAACAAGGCGTTCGGCAATGCGTGAGCGTAGACGCGTCATAGGTACGCGACGTTCATTTTTAACATCGGACTTGATTGCTTCTGTTATTGGCTTAACATTTAGATCATCATTACTTACCGTTGGTGTTGCTTGTTCTTCCTGCTTGGTTTCTTGTGGAGAATCTTCTGCTATTTCAGGCTCATCATCAGATGCCTGTACCTTCTCTATCACTACAGGTGGCTCTGGCTCTTCATCTATCGGTATATTTTCAACCACTTCATCCTCTGTCTTTGCTTCCTCCACAACGTCTGATGCTATCGCTGTTGTATTTTCGATGACTTCAGTTTCTGGTTTTTCTTCCTCAGTTGCCTCTATTTTTGTCTCCTGTAAATGCTCATTAATATCTTCTTTTAAAATTTTTCCATGCTTACCTGAACCTTCTATCTCACTGGCTTCTATATCATTTTCTGCCATCTTTTTTCTTACCGATGGACTTGCGACAGGCGGTACTTCTGTTTCAGCCTCCTTATTATCTGCCTCATTAGCAGTATCTGATTTTTCTTCTTTTTCACTAACCGCTTCAATAAGACCAATCACCTCATTCGATATAACTACTGCACCCTGTTTTTCAATGATGTGTGCTAACACTCCGCTTGCTGGGGCAGAAACTTCTAAAACAACTTTATCGGTCTCTAACTCTAATAAAATATCATCTTCTTCAATAATATCGCCTTCTTGTTTAATCCATATCGCGATAGTGGCATCACTGACAGACTCAGGTAATAGTGGTACACGAATTTCAATAGACATTGCTTTTATACTCTTAATTTTTTATCTGTTGGGAAAATTTTTGTGATCTATGCTCATACCAAAGGAGGAAGTCGTAAAGCTTCACGCACTAGAGCAGCTTGTTGTTGATGATGCACTCGGAACGAGCCAACAGCAGGCGCAGCAGCCGACGGGCGACTCACACACGATATTTTGACCAAGTGGTCATAGCGTTGAAATCGATGTTTGATATTATCCCACGCACCTTGGTTTCTAGGCTCTTCTTGACACCATATAAATTCTTTAATGCCTTTGTACTGCTTGAGCACATCCTTCAAATCAAACTCTGGAAAAGGATAAAGTTGCTCCAAGCGAACAATCGCGATGTCTTTTAATTTATGCTCGCGATGTGTGGCTAATAAATCATAATAAACTTTACCACTGCATAAAATAAGTCGCGTTGTGGTTATTTTTTCTTTTGATGATAAATCGGGATCATCAATAACAGTTTGAAATTTTCCATCGGTTAAATCTGAGAATGTATTCGTCGCTTCTGGATGTCGCAATAAACTTTTAGGCGTTAGTACAATCAATGGACGACGATAGGGGCGGATCATTTGACGACGCAACATGTGAAATGTTTGTGCAGGCGTTGAGGGTATACATACTTGAATATTGTGTTGCGCGCAAAGCTGTAAATAACGTTCTAAACGTGCGGAAGAATGCTCTGCTCCCATGCCTTCAAAACCATGTGGTAAGAACAGGGTTAAACCACATAAACGTCCCCATTTTTGCTCACCAGAGGTAATAAATTGGTCGATAACCACCTGTGCGCCATTTGCAAAATCACCAAATTGAGCTTCCCAAATCACTAAGGTCGTGGGTGAAGAGGTAGCATAGCCGTATTCAAATGCTAATACCGCTTCTTCGGACAACAAAGAGTCAATAACCGTAAAAGAGCCTTGTTTTTTAGAAAGATGTTGTAGCGGAATATAACTTTCACGATGATCTTGATTATGAAACACCACATGACGATGCGAGAAAGTGCCACGTCCACTATCTTGTCCGCTGAGTCGAACATCAAAGCCATCGTCTAATAAGCTTGCATACGCCATATTTTCGGCAAAACCCCAATCAACTCGGCGCTCACCACTCGCCATTTGTTGACGCTTTTTAAGCAGTTTTTGTACTTGAGGATGTACTTCAAAACCTTCTGGAAATTTTTTGCAACCTTCTGCCAGCAAACGTAAATGATCGGTATCGGTACGAGTATCGGCGGTAGCAGTCCATTCGCGACCTTTGTATTCATCCCAATTCATTTTAAAAATTTCAGGAATACTGCTGTAATCCAAGGTATCTATGACCGCTTTACCTGATGATATTCTCTCTTTGTAATCAATAATGGCTTGATTTGCTTCGTTAGGTGTTAGTACATTTTCTTTTATCAAACGATTGCCATACTTTTCTCGCACACCCTTTTTACTGCGAATGCTTTTATACATCACAGGTTGTGTGACGGCTGGCTCATCTGCTTCATTGTGCCCATGTTTACGATAGCACAATAGGTCGATAACAATATCTTTGCGAAAACGTAAGCGATAATCCAAGGCGATTTGTGCAGCAAAAATAACAGCTTCTGGGTTATCTCCATTAACGTGCAAAATAGGCGCATTCACCATTTTAGCAACATCGGTTGGATAGTAAGTACTGCGTGAATCATTACTGGTACTGGTGGTGAAACCAATTTGATTATTAATAACAATATGCACCGTACCATGAATATGATAGCCCCGTGTTTGCGACATATTCAGCGTTTCCATCACCACGCCCTGCCCTGCAAAAGCCGCATCACCATGTATAACAACACCAACGACCTGACCACCTTGGTCAGCACGACGATCTTTACGTGCGCGTACTGCCCCTGCTACCACAGGACTCACAATTTCTAAATGCGAAGGATTAAAAGCTAAGGACAAATGCATCGGATCTTCCACCGTTTGAATACTACAAGCATAGCCTTTGTGATATTTTACATCGCCCATGTAGTAAGGATCGCCAGGAACACCTTCAAACTCTTTGAAAAGTTCATCGGTGGACTTACCCATAATATTAATCAGCACATTTAAACGTCCTCGATGTGCCATTCCTAAGATAATTTCACGCATCTTCTGACCACCTGCATGGTGGATAATCTCATGCAAAAGTGGAATTAAGCTATCCCCCCCTTCTAAAGAAAAACGTTTTTGCCCCGTATATTTTTTATGTAAATAACGCTCTAAGGTTTCGGCTGCCACCAGTTGTTGATACACACCTTGTTTTCTTTCTGCACTAATATCAGGGGTAGCCTCACAACTCTCTAAACGCGATTGTAACCAGTTTTTTTCCTCTCTATCCATAATGTGCATATACTCCACACCGATAGAACCTGTGTAAGTATTGCGTAAGGCACGGTAGATATTAGCCAGCGTTGGCTTGCCATTGAGATGAAAGCACCCCACATTAAATTCACGCTCAGGGTCAACTTTGTCTAAGCCATAATACTGCAAACTTAGCTCTTCTAAACCTGCGGTAATTTTATTTTCTTCCAGTGGATTAGTATTCGCAATTAAGTGGCCAATGGTGCGGTAGGCATCAATCAGTTGTAGCACATACACTTGCTGTCGCTCAGCACGCAGCAAATTTTCGGCAGCACTCGCATCAATATAATCACCACAATCATGTTTTGAATGTAATTTACTGGAGCGAAAATGTTGACGCATATAAGAATGATTATTACCATTTTGCAACTCTGCTGGTACAGGCATATCCGCAAAGTATTTTTGCCAACTCAGAGCAACCGATTTAGGATCATCAATATAGGATTCAAATAACAACTCTAAATAAGCAGCGTTTTCCCCTTCTAATAATGACTCAGACGAACGGGAAGACGCCCCATTCGATACAGATTTACCATTATTTCCCTTCATTTTTAAACCTTTAATATTAAACATAGTTTTGTGGAAAAAGGACATTTAAGGACAGAGGAGCAAAGAAAAACAAGTTAGAAGTCGAAAAAATTGTTTTAGCGCATCCTTAAGAACTTAGTGTTATTTTTAGTATTTAGTGTGCTTATGTTCGACTGTCAAGGTATAAGTATAATATTTTTTTATAGCTGAATAAAAAAAACTAAAAAACCTTCAGTAAAAGGAATTATAGCTAGTTACAGGGATAAGTAACAGCGCCATTTGAGGAGATGTAGTATTCTACGCAAGGAGTGAGACCATCATATCTGGAGCAAAAAGATTGCAATGCCCCTCTTTTTGTCGGGAAGTTATTTAATTCGAAGTCCTTAATATATTTTCTCACTATCCCAATTAATTGATCATTTTTATCATCAAAAAAATGGTTAGCACCTTCAATTTTTTGTTGTTTATAAAATCTGTTGCCAAGCGATGCTTTTGCTCTATCAACAGCTGATTTCATTACTCCCTCTAAGTCCTCACTACCATATATATCAAAAACAGGTAATGTAATTTTCTTTAATAGTTCGCTGTTAGATGCCCCCATGCCAATTGCAACGTAGGCAATAATAGGTGTTTTCGTCTTTGATAAATTAGCAAGATAGTAACTTGTCATCTGTGCTCCTAAACTATGTGCAACTAAGACAATTTTTTTAATACCAGATTTTTCTAAATAACTAATACCTGCCTCAATTCTTGGTGCAACCTCCTTCATTAAAGGCAGGTAGTCTTTGCCAGTTGCCGAGTTTTTTAATATAGGCATCTGTAGAGATAAAGTATGCCATCCTGCTTCTGACAAGCCAACACGAAGAGGATTTACTATCTGAGGCCAGTCAGGGTGAATACCAATTCCATGTATAACCAATACACCTATTTTTGATTTTTTCTCTGCGGGCATGTCCAAAGCCAAAAAATCTGTTTTTCCATCATTCAAAAAAATTGCCTCTCCATCCATTAAAGAGTCTATAACCTGCGATGCCCACCGCTTCTCTTTCTCTTTGTCGGAAGAAAAACTTGTTGTACTGAGTAGCAATATAGAAAACCCAAGGAGAAAAATAATTATATTTTTAAAAGCCATTCTTTGGTTATTTTTCGCATAACTACTAATAAGTAGTTTCCCTTGGTTATTCATTTTATACCTCAGAAATTTATTGGGTTTAGAAGTTATAGTCTTTCATATATTAAATTTCCATTCCCTTCGACTCCGCTCAGGGTACTAGCTCCCTGAGCGGAGTCGAAGGGACGTTATTTAAGTGAATGTCTATAAGTATAGTCATTGAGTAGGCTATAGAAATAAAAAATAGTAAAAATATTGAACTTATGACCGTTTATCGCGTCTATTTTTTATACAATTATTAAAAATAACAAGGAGTTTAATGTTTCTACAATTATTAAAAATAACAAGGAGTTTATTATGGAATTTATAGTCATATCTCTTTTCATCTTGATTATCGTTGCTTGGTTTGCTTTGCTACAAGATTTACGAAAAGATGATCATAAAAAAGAAATCATGCAAAAGCTATTTGATGACCATTTATAGGTAGTAGCTAATATTAATTAGACTGAGTAGTCACGAAGAAAGTAGGTTTTTGCTACTGCCGCCTACTTTACCAACTGATTCAAATTCAGTATAGGCAATAGGATAGAAAGTACAATTGTCATAACCACACCACCCATCACAAGAATCAACATAGGTTCAAAGAGGCTGAGCATTCCTGTCATCATGCTATCGGTTTCGCGTTCTTGCTGAATGGCTGCTCTTTCGAGCATATCATCGAGTTGTCCGCTATTTTCACCGCTGGCGATTAAGTAAATAGTCATGGGTGGGAAATAGCCGGATTGTTCTAAGGCTTTGTGGATTGGTTTTCCTTCACGGACTTTTATAGCCGCTTCGTCAACGGCTTGGCGCATGGGAACGTTTTGTATCACCTGTGCGGAGATGCTCATTGCATCGAGTATGGGAACGCCACTGGAGGCTAATATACTGAGAGTACGGGCAAAACGTGCGGTATTAAGCCCGCGTACCATTTTTTTTATGGCGGGTACGCGCAGTAAAAAACGATGGTAACGATACTCCCACTTAGGAATCTTAACCATTTTCTTGAAAATAATAACGCTGATAATAATGACCGCTATTATATAAATCCCGTATTTAATGATGAAATCACTGAGTGCAATGATCATACGTGTCATTACAGGTAGTTCTTGCCCCATATTTTCAAAGACTTCTACAATTTGTGGGACGATAAATGCAAGTAGTCCTGCCACTATTGTTATGGATAAGATGGTTAAAATAACAGGGTAGACGAGTGCAGTTGATATTTTTTGTTGTAGCACTTGACGGTCTTCAGTGTAATCGGCAAGGCGTTCTAATACGGCATCAATATGTCCTGACTGTTCCCCCGCAGAAACGGTTGCCCGATACATCTTGGGAAAGACAGAAGGGAAAAGCTGTAAGCCACCTGCTAGTGAGTGTCCTTCGATAACGCGTGAGCGTACAGCAGAGATGATACGTTGTAGGTTTTTTTGCTCTGATTGTTTGGCGGTAATGGATAATGCTTCTTCTAGTGGTGAGCCAGACTGAGTGAGTGTTGCAAGTTGGCGGGTGAATAATGCTAACTCTGCGGGTTTTACTTTTCCCGCACGTTTTACTTTAGAGTCTGATTGAGATTCTTTTTTCTCTATCTGCTCCACTTTAAGTGGCGTGAGTTTACCGTCTCGTAGTGTCTGGCGGACTTGTCTCGCAGTATCTGCTTCCAGCATACCGCTTTCTTCTTGTCCTTTGGCATTGAGTGCCGTGTATTCAAATGCTGGCATGGGCTTAGACTTTAGCGTCTTCGCGGGTTACACGAAGCACTTCTTCAAGAGAGGTTCTACCTTCTTTGACCAAACGCGCACCATCTTGACGTAGGGAAGGTACGGTTTTATGGACATAGCGCTCAATCTCTATTTCACTTTCATCATTGTGAATTAGATTACGACAATGATCATCTATTTCAACAAATTCATAGATACCATTTCGACCACTATAACCGAGATGATTGCACTGTGGACAACCTTTAGGATGATAAAGTGTTGGTGGATTGTTTGCATTTAAATCAAGCACTTCACAGTCTTTTTGATCGGCTTGATACGGCGTTTTACAGTGTTCACAGAGTAGGCGTACTAGACGTTGAGAGACCACACCAATCAAACTAGATGAGAGTAAATAAGGCTCTACTCCCATATCGCGTAAACGTGTGACTGCACCAATCGCCGTATTTGTATGTAGGGTTGAGAAAACCAGATGACCCGTTAAAGAGGCTTGCACGGCAATTTCTGCAGTTTCCATATCACGAATTTCACCAATCATAACGACATCAGGGTCTTGGCGTAATATGGCGCGTAAGCCCCGTGAGAAACTCATATCTACTTTATTATTTACCTGCGTTTGACCAATGCCATCAATATAGTACTCGATAGGATCTTCGACCGTCATAATATTGCGTGAGGTAGTGTTTAGATCAGTTAAAGCAGCGTATAAGGTGGTGGTTTTACCAGAGCCTGTCGGCCCTGTAACAAGGATAATTCCATGCGGTTTTTTAATAAGTGTCGTGAGACGCTCTTGCGTGACAGGATCCATGCCTAAGTGTTTAAGGTTTAAACGTCCTGCTTGCTTATCGAGTAAACGTAATACAATACGTTCGTTATGTCCTGAAGGTAACGTAGAGACACGCACATCAACGGAGCGTCCTGCAACTTTCAGGGAGATACGTCCATCTTGTGGTACACGTTTTTCGGCAATATCTAATTTTGCCATGACTTTAATACGTGATATGACCAACGGTGCTAAAGCGCGTGGTGGCTCTAATACTTCTCGTAAAATACCATCAACACGCATACGCACAGTCATACGGTTTTCGTAGGTTTCTATATGAATATCAGAGGCACTTTCTTTAATGGCTTGCGTGAGTAGAGCGTTGATGAGGCGGATAATAGGTGCATCATCTTCAGCTTCTAATAAGTCTTCTGGCTCAGGGAGTGAGTCTGCGACATCGTTAAGATCAAGTTCATCACCTAAATCTTCCATCATTGCACGTGCGCCATCACCACTTTGATCGTAATGACGTGCTAGTAATTGATTGAAGGTGTTACTTTCTAAAGCAGTATAGGAGATTTTCTTGCCTAAAAAGCGTTGTACTTCACTGGCAATAAGTGGCGTTAAGCGACCATTGTAAGAAACGCTGTAAGCATCATCGCTAAAGTCTGTAATGACAACACCATTGCGTTTGGCAAAAGCGTAGGGGAAATCAAGAATATCTAAAAGTTGCTCCTGATCTTCAATCGCATCCGCTTCTGCTAATTCATTGCTTACTATGAGTGTTTCTGCGTTCATTAATTATCTCGTATCATTTATCAAATGAATTGGCGAAGTCAACAGCACTTTGTGGCTCGGCTTGTTGTGCAGGTGCTACTTTGTATTGTGGTCTTGCGCTTTGATAATGAATTGTTTTTACAACGGCCTTTTTCGGGTGTGCTCTATTCCATTCTGCTAAACGTTTCGCTCTAATTTGCGCGGGTGTTAGTTTTTGTTGGTAATGCGTCTGTTGTCTTACCGCCCCACCTTTTTGTGGATGTGTTCTTTTCCACTCAGCTAGGCGCATGGCTCTGATCTGAGCAGGTGTCATTTTTTGGGTGGTAATACTTTTCAAACTCCGAGGAAATTGACGTGCTTTTTGTTTTAAAAGTCCGCGTGTGGTGACTTTACTTGCTTGTTGTGCGCGACGAATATTATTGTATTTTTCACGGGTGTAACCTGTCGCATTTAATACATCACGTAGAATAACAGGATGAATAAAGATCATTAGGTTTTGTTTAACTTTCGTTGTTTTATTATTTTGGAAGAGCTTACCAACGACAGGAAGATCGCCTAGTATTGGCACTTTTTGTGTTGTAGTGGTGTAATCATCCTGCATAAGACCACCGAGTACAATAATTTGATTATCCTCGACAATAACTTTGGTTTTAATGGCACGTTTATTGGTAATTAAGTCCGATGCACTTTCATTGCTAGAAGCAAGGCTAGATATTTCTTGGTCAATATCAAGCACAACACTATTGCCTGAATTGATCTGTGGTTTAATTTTTAAGGTAAGACCAACATCTTTGCGTTCAATAGTTTGGAAAGGATTCGAAGGTGTCGAAGAGCCAGAGGTTGTTCCTGTATAGCTTCCCGTTACAAAAGGAACATTTTTACCGATAACAAATTTAGCTTCTTCATTATCCATTGCAATAACATTTGGCGTTGAAAGAATATTCGTGGCGGCATCGCCTCTTAATGCATTCATTAAAGCAGCAAACTGAAAGTCACCGACCGTATTAGCCAAGCCAGTAATAATACCCGCAGTGGTTGTTGGCAAAGTATTTTTAGCTAAAGATTGTGCAACCGAAGCAAGTGATACTTTAGAGCCACTATAGCCTGTTGCCGCGATAGGGACAGTGCCATGAGCACCACCGACGGATAACTGAACCCCAATCTCCTTGGAAAGATTTTCGGATACTTCCGCAATAATCACTTCAACCATTACTTGTGCGCGACGTACATCAAGGCGACGTATCACTTTGGCTAAGTTTATGTGTGCTGCTTTTCCTGCGGTAATAATAAGCGAGTTAGTTGCTTCATCGGCTTGAATATCAATATCAGCTTTTGTTGTTCCTGCTGCACCTTTAGATGTTGCTGTAGTATTTTTTTGTGTTTTAGAGACGCCTGTTAGCACTTTAGCTACTTCTGTTGCCTTCGCATAGCGTAGATACACAACACGTGTTTTTTCTTCCGCTTTTTTAGGGGTGTCTAAATTGACAATAATACGTTTGATTTGTTGACGTGTTGCAGAGTCTCCTCCAAGTAATAAACTATTGGTACGATTATCAACCGAAATAATAGGTTTTCTACTAACCACACCCTTAGCCGTAGCTGTTGTACTTTGGATATTTTTAATTGTCTGAGCTAAATCTTTGGCAACAGCGTAGCGTAATGGGATAACTTCTAATGCTTTTTTAGGTGTATCTAACTGTCTAATTATTTTACGCATTTCTTGACGAATAGACTTATCACCACCAAGTAATAAACTGTTGGTGCGACTATCAGCTGAAATTTTTGCTTTACCAGGTAAGCCTATTTTTGACTTTGTTCTATTCAAGGTTTGAATCGTTTGTGCTAATGCTTTTGCAGAAGCATAGCGTAAGGGTACAACTTCCATTTGCTCATCATCAGCACGATCCATCTTTTTAATAACTTTGATCAAACGTTCGATATTCGCGGCACGGTCAGAAATAACAATAGTATTACTGGGTGCATAGGCCTGTAGTTGACCTGTACTAGGTACTAGAGGGCGTAAGATAGGCACAAGCATTGACGCTGGTACATGCTCTACACGTATGACACGTGTGATTAAATCATCGGGCTTTTTTTCTTTTAGATCAGCCGCTGTTTCGATAACAGGAACAGGCAGTTGCTTTGCTTGGTTTGAAGGAACAATTTTTATGATATTGCCTGTCGGAACAGCGGAGAAATTATGCACCTGAAGTACCGATAAAAATACTTCATAAAGCTCATTTTCATCAATATCACGACCTGTAACGATAGTTACTTTGCCATTAATTCTAGGATCAACAATAAAAGTTTTCTTGGTGATGCGCGACACCATATCAATCAATGTTTTTATATCAGCATCTTTCAAATTAAGTTGTGCAGAGTCTGCGGCATAACTTGGAATAGCAATGCCTATAGCTAGAGCTAATGCACTAGTAGCAAGAAAGTTCTTAGTATTAGACAAACCGTGTTTTTTATTGTGAATCATTTTAGGTCTTTAATAAGAGAAAAAATAATAGAGATTATTGCACATTCCTAAGTAGCTTGTATTTATCTACTTTATGGTCAAGACAGCCCTCTCTAGACTTAGTCGAAGATTATGCCTTGATTAAAGATGTCAGGCTAGTGTGTTCCTATGTTCGCTAATCATTATTACTGATGTTTAATTTAGATTAGCTAATGAAAACGCTTATTTGTATTAATTTTTACCGTTTGTCGATTAATTTCAAGAAATGAAAATATATTTTTCTTTCTTTACTACTCTATAAGCACCGAGAGATATTGATTGGTGTTCAATAGGCTGTTTTCTTTGGGTGAAATATGTACATCGAATTAAAGAGCAATTCATATCATTATGTTCTAGAATAGAATTTAATGTGGGTATAAAATACACTAATAACTAGTTTGATAAATGACTTTTTAATTAGCAATATTTTGTATTTGCATTTTGAATGAAGTGGTGCTTTCACTGTTTCACTTTACAAAATAAAAACAATCATACGTGTTTTGTTGGGCTTGTTTAGCTTTAATAAGACGATTAAATAAATTGGCAAAATATAAGCATTTTACTTCAATTAGGATTCAGGATTGAATAATGTGCGGAACTTGACACAGGATTTTTGTTTCAGATTGGATGATCTCAATACTTAGCTGAGCTTTAGCTCAACTTAGGAGCGTAGCAGGCGCATAGTTACTCTACGCAACGATTGAGAGCATTTAATCTGGGATAAAAAGGTATTTAAGTTTTGTAGATTATTTAATTCTGAGTCCTTTAGGAACATATTTTAATTAAACCTTAGGAGTAGAAGTATGAGTAGTGATAAAAAAATGAGCCTGACGGTCAAGGTTCTCTTAGGCATGGCATTAGGTATTGCCGTTGGTCTAGGATTAAACCTGAGTGGGTTAATCTCCAATTCATTTGTCGACACCTATCTTGTTAATGGGCTTTTCCACATGGTTGGAAAAATGTTCGTTAATGCCTTAAAAATGCTCGTGGTTCCATTAGTGTTCTTCTCCCTTATCTGTGGTGTTTGTGGTATTGGTGACGTTCGTATGCTCGGACGTGTTGGTGGTAAATCATTTGCCCTTTATATGATGACTACTGCAGTAGCAATAGCAACAGCGATTCTGATTGCAGTTACTTTTGGTATTGGTCAAGGCATGAATATTGAGACTGCTGCTGAGTTCTCAGGTAAAGAGTCGCCTCCATTAACACAAGTATTCATCGACATTATTCCTAAAAACCCAATAAGTGCGATGGCGAATGGTGATATGTTGCCAATCATCTTCTTCTCTATTTTGCTTGGTATTAGCATGTTAATGCTAGGAAAAAAAGCGAAGAGCTTTGTTGAAGGCGCTGAAATTGCAAACGAAATCATGATGAAGATGGTTAATATCGTTATGTCAGTTGCACCTTATGCAGTTTTTGCTTTGATAGCGAAAGCAGTTGCAACACTAGGACTTGACTTGTTGGCATCACTTGCAGGATATGTGCTCGTATTAGTTGGCGCTTTGATGTTCCATTTGTTTATTACCTTAATGATTACCTTGAAAGTATTCTCAGGACTAAGCCCTGCAATGTTCCTCAAGAAAATCAGAAATGTTCAGGTATTTGCATTCAGTACAGCAAGTTCTAATGCAACAATCCCTGTCACAATGAGAACAGTTACACAGCGTTTTGGTGTGAATAACTCAGTTGCTTCATTTACAGTACCTTTTGGTGCAACCATCAATATGGATGGTACGGCAATCATGCAGGGTGTAGCGACAGTATTTATCGCTAATGTGTATGGTGTTGAGTTAGGTATCTCAGGTTACTTAACCGTTATCTTGATGTCAGTATTAGCATCTATAGGAACTGCGGGTGTTCCTGGTGTTGGTTTAATCATGTTGTCAATGGTATTCACTCAAGTTGGTTTGCCTGTAGAAGGTATTGGTCTTATCCTTGGTGTTGACCGCTTAATGGATATGATTAGAACAGCGGTTAATGTTTCAGGTGATGCAACAGTATCTTCAATCGTAGCTAAAAGTGAAGGCAAGTTGGATCTTAGTATTTATAATGACCCTGATGCTGGAATGGTCGATATAGATGAAGAATTAGATATTGATGATTCTGTTGAAGCTGAAATGGCAGCGGCAATACAAGGAACTAAGTCACGTGATTAGTTAATATCCTGACGTATCATTTAGATATATCAGTTTTAAGGCAGGGCTTCGGCTCTGCCTTTTTTATGCCTACCCCATACAAAATACTATGATAGCTTCCGTGTATTCAGTGTGTTCCGTGGTTTAAAACATTTAAAACCACGGAACACACGGAACAACACAACGGTATACTGATTGCACAATATTTAAATATTAGAAATATAAAAACTCAATATAATATCCAATATTTACTTTGACAGTGGTTTTCTAGGTTGAATCTCATCTCAGTTGCATAGACAATACGGTCTCTGTAATTTTGGAAGATGGGAATTAAAATGATAACAACCGCTGAAGTTCGACAACAGTTTCTGGATTTTTTCGCCAGTAAACAACATGAGGCAGTAGCTTCTAGCTCCTTGATTCCTGGTAATGACAAAACCCTTCTATTTACCAATGCAGGCATGGTGCAATTTAAAGATGTTTTTCTTGGTGAAGAGCAACGTAACTATAAACGTGCCACTACATCACAACGTTGTGTGCGTGCAGGTGGCAAGCATAATGACCTTGAAAATGTCGGCTACACGGCACGCCATCATACCTTTTTTGAAATGCTGGGTAATTTCAGTTTTGGCGATTACTTTAAAGAAGACGCGATAAAATACGCATGGGAATTTCTCACCGAAGTTGCCAAATTACCGCCAGAAAAACTCTGGGTAACGGTCTTTGAAGAAGATGATGAAGCTGCAGATATATGGCTGAATAAAATGGGCATTCCTGCCGACCGTTTAAGCCGTATCGGTGCAAAAGATAACTTCTGGCAAATGGGTGATACAGGACCCTGCGGTCCTTGTACCGAAATATTCTATGATCATGGCGAACATATTTGGGGTGGTCCTCCAGGTACGCCTGAAGAAGACGGTGATCGCTATATTGAAATCTGGAATCTGGTTTTCATGCAATACAACCGCTCTAAAGACGGCACACTCACGCCACTACCCAAACCTTCTGTCGATACAGGCATGGGCTTAGAGCGTCTTGCCGCCATCATGCAAAACGGGCATAGCAACTACGATATTGATCTCTTCCAAAACCTACTAAAAGCGATTGCTGATTTAGCCAATATTGATGTTCAATCAGAAGCTTTTAATAATGCCTCTTTAAAAGTAATCGCCGATCATATTCGCTCTTGTTCTTTCTTAATTGTTGATGGTGTTGTGCCATCTAACGAAGGACGTGGTTATGTTCTGCGCCGTATTATCCGTCGTGCCGCTCGACACGGGCATAAGTTGGGCTTAAATGATGCCTTTTTCTATAAACTTGTACAGCCATTATCCAAAGAAATGGGCGCAGCTTATCCTGAATTAACTAATGCACAAGCACACGTAGAGAAAATCCTCAAAAAAGAAGAACAACGTTTTGCAGAAACGCTCGATCAAGGCATGAAAATATTAGAAGCCGCTATTACAGATATACAGGGCGATACCATTTCGGGTGATGTTGTTTTCAAACTCTATGATACCTATGGCTTTCCACTTGATTTAACCGCCGATATAGCTCGTGAACGTGGTCTAAAAATAGACCAGAAAGGTTTTGATAAAGCCATGGAAGCACAACGCCAACGTGCGCGTGCGGCAGGTAAATTTGACCTTAATTATGACACCAAGCTAAATGTTGAGGGTGCAACAGACTTCAGTGGTTACGATAAAACACGCGATGATAATAAAATCACCCAGTTATTTATTGCAGGTAAAACGGTTGATACTCTTAACGAAGGCGATCAAGCCCAAGTTGTGCTTGAGTCAACACCATTCTATGCAGAATCAGGTGGTCAAATAGGTGATACAGGGACAATATCTGTTGGCAATAATATCTTTGATGTGCAAGACACACAAAAGCAAGGCGATGTATTTATTCATCATGGTGTAATGCGTAAAGGCAGTTTAACACTAAATGATACCGTCACAAGTCATGTTGATGAAGCGCGTCGTCAGGCAATTATCTTAAATCATTCAGGAACACACTTAATGCACAAAGCACTGCGTGAGATCTTGGGTGAACATGTTGAGCAAAAAGGCTCATCGGTAACAGAAACGCAATTACGTTTTGATTTCTCTCACTCTGAGCCAGTCTCTGCGGAAGAGATTGCTCAGGTTGAAAAATTGGTTAATGAACAAATCCGTTTAAACTCTCCCGCGAAGTCAAATATTATGTCGATGGATGATGCGGTTGAAAGCGGTGCAATGGCATTATTTGGTGAAAAATACGGTGATGAAGTTCGCGTGGTGAATATCGGTTATTCCACCGAGTTATGCGGTGGCGTGCATGTACAACGTGCAGGTGACATTGGTTTATTTAAAATCACCAGCGAAAGCGGTGTTGCGGCAGGCGTGCGTCGTATCGAAGCAGTGACAGGTGCTAAGGCGTTAGAATGGGTTGAAGAGCAAACCAATCAACTAAAACAAATCGCAGACAGTGTGAAATCAGGTATTAATGATGCGAGTACAAAGGTCAGTTTATTGGTTGAAAAAAATCGTCACCTCGAAAAAGAGCTAAATCAGCTAAAATCAAAACTCGCCGCACAAGCAGGATCAGACTTAGCTTCTCAGGCAGAAGAAATTAATGGTATTAAGGTATTAGCCGCTAATTTAGAAGGGGTTGATCCTAAATCATTACGTGACACAGCAGACCAGTTAAAGAATAAATTAGGTCAAGCCGCAATTGTTTTAGCAACCGTCAACAATGGCAAAGTAAGTTTAGTTGCAGGTGTCACAAAAGCTGAAACCAGTAAAATTAAAGCGGGTGATTTACTCAAGCATGTTGCCAGTCAAGTTGATGGTAAAGGTGGTGGACGACCCGACATGGCACAAGGCGGTGGTAATAATCCTGATGCCCTCGAAGGGGCACTCGCTTCTGTTTCACAATGGGTAAAGGAAAATACATAATGAGTTTAATTGTTCAAAAATACGGGGGCACATCCGTTGGTAGCCCAGAACGAATTCAAGCCGTGGCTAAACGTGTAAAACGCTGGCGAGATAAGGGTAATGATGTTGTTGTCGTGGTTTCAGCGATGTCAGGAGAAACTAACCGCCTGATTGAACTTATCAATGCAACAAACCCAAGCGGTGCTGCACGAGAAAAAGATGTTATTTTATCCACGGGAGAGCAAGTAACAATTGGGCTATTGAGCCTTGCACTTGAAAAATTAGATTGTCCTGCAAAGTCTTATACGGGTACACAAGCTCGCATAAAAACGGACAGCGCCTATAGCAAAGCACGTATTAGTAATATTGATGAAACAAAAATGCGTGCCGATTTAGAAAAAGGCAAGGTGCTAGTGGTAGCAGGTTTTCAAGGATCTGATGCAGAAGGAAATATTACCACATTAGGGCGCGGTGGCTCAGACACCACTGCCGTTGCACTTGCCGTTGCACTTAAAGCTGATGAGTGTCAGATATATACCGATGTCGATGGTGTTTACACCACTGACCCACGCGTTGTTGCAAATGCCAGTCATATCCCCAAAATGGGTTTGGAAGAAATGCTTGAAATGGCAAGCCAAGGCTCGAAAGTGTTACAAATACGTGCGGTAGAATTTGCTTATAAATACAATATGCCGATTCGCGTATTGTCTAGTTTTGATGAAGGAGACGAGGGTAAAAGCACACTCGTGACTCGTGAGGAAGATATAATGGAAGAAGTATTAGTACGTGGTGTAGCATTTAACCGTGATGAAGCACAATTAACCATAGAAGGTGTTCCCGATCAACCTGGTGTTGCGTATAAAATACTAGGTCATATCTCTGATGCCAATATCGAAGTGGATATGATTGTACAGAATGTCAGTTCCGATGGTTTTACCGATTTTACCTTCACCGTGCATCGTAATGATTACGATCAAGCAAAAAAGATATTATGTGATCTAGGTGAGGAGATGGGGGCAAAGACCTGTCGAGGTGACGATAAAATAGCAAAAATTTCGATAGTCGGCGGCGGAATGCGCTCACACGCAGGTGTCGCAAGCACCATGTTTAAAGCACTCTCAGACGAGGGAATTAATATCCGCATGATCTCAACCTCAGAGATAAAAGTATCAGTAGTGGTTGATGAAAAATATTTAGAATTAGCAGTTAGAACCTTACACGAGGCATTTAGCTTGGAAGCAGTCTAATTTCTAAATACTCGAAAAATATTTATAGTGATCTTTCACATATTAAATTTCCGTTCCCTTCAACTCCGCTCAGGGAGTTGAAGGGAACTTATTTACTTACTGATGTTACGCACTTTAGATTTCTATTTGTGCGTTTAAGCACAAATAGCACGATGCGATAGCGAGTGCGAAGCATTAGTTCCCATTCTAACCGCGCCGAGCATTTGCAAGTAAAAATGGATCAGTAGGGCAAGCTGTTTGAGCGTAGC
>QOAQ01000071.1 GCA_003972955.1 Aquificaceae bacterium | reverse complement strand
ATATTCCCCAATGAAGAAGAACTGTTACTCTACGCCAATAAACTAGGTTTAGTTATCCACCGCGCCGCCACACACTATAACGAAGGTATGCGAGGCTACGAATACGGCTTAGCCATCCTCGCATGGTTTATTCACCCCATTCTCTTTATTATCTCCACCACTTTAGTCGTTATCGTCATCTACCGACGCGAATTTGCCTCGCAGACAGTACGAGCAATGCAAGACTATTAGACAATCTAATAAGAATAGAAAGTAGCAGGAGCATGATTCTACCACCATTTTAGCTAGTTACGAGGCTAAAGCCTCGTAACTAGAAAAATATGGAGGAGATAATCGCAGTTTACCCATCTTGCAATAAATTTTTAAGATCAATCAATGCGGCATTTGCGCGTGAGATGTACGATGCCATTACTAGGGAGTGGTTGGTGACAAAGCCAAAACCGCTACCATTAAGAATCACAGGACTCCACAC
The DNA here is from genome assembly GCA_003972955.1 of Aquificaceae bacterium. GTDB lineage: Bacteria > Pseudomonadota > Gammaproteobacteria > Thiotrichales > Thiotrichaceae > JAGLBW01. Next base: position 18,151 of record QOAQ01000071.1, on the reverse strand, counting down.
GGCTTCTTGTGTCGATTTTAGTTCACGAATAATTTGACGTAGGCTGGTGAGTGCGTTTTTCTTTTGTAAGACGCTTTGAAAGTCTATTTCTACTGCTTTTAAAATATGCAGTATTGCCCATGCTTGTCCGCGTGCTTCGTAAAAGACATCATCAATTTTAAACCAGTCTGTTTTAACTAAGCTCTGATCCGCAGTTTGGGTGCTTTTTGTTGCGGCGCTGTCCCCTGCTAAGTCGGTATTTACTCTTATTTGTCCTACGCTTGCGCTTAGGTTTTGAGATAATGAGCCAAGACGTTTTTGCATTTTATTTAATAAGGTACGCAGGTTGTCGGCGCGTGCAAAAAACTGGGCTTGACCTTTTTGTAGCTCATCAAGGTAGTCTTTTACTTTTTGATCTGCTTTTCGATAGGAGCTTTCTGCCGCAGGTAGCATCCATGATTCGCTGTCTATATTAAATTTAATCTGTGCTTGTACCAGATTTTTATTTTCGATAGATTGTGATTGTGAACGGCTTAAATCATCGCGCATTGATAGTGCAAAGTCGCGTATTTGTGTTAATACACCAAATTCCCAATTCGGAATATCATCCATCAATACGCCAGGGGGCATTTTGTCATTTTCAATAAAACCACCGGGTTTATCCAATAAAGTGGTTATCAAGCGGGATAGGGTAGCGGTTGTCACTGCACCATTAACCAGTTTTTGCCCTTGTTCTGTGCCTGTGATTTCATAGGTATTTTCAAGCACATCAAACTCTGCTGGCTCGCTACTCCAGATAAACATTAAAACAAAGACGGCGATAATGGCGGTGATGCTGAAAAGTCCTAGCGTCCATTTTAGTCCTTTTTCTTTCCATACTTTAGGGTTGTAATAAGAAACTACTTCTTTGGTTTTTTTTGCCGTTTTTTGTACAACTGGCATAATTTTCTCCTCGATGATTTTGCTTAGGACTCAGGGTTGAATAATATGCGGAACTTGACGCAGAATTTTTATTTCAGATTGGATGATCTCAAGCGGCGCATAGTCACTCTACGCAACGATTGAGAGCATTCAATGCTGGGATAAAAAGGCAAGCCAAGTTTCGTAGATTATTTAATTCTGAGTCCTTAGGTATGTGGGCTACGACATGATAATTCAATTATTTCCTGCATTTCGTACCTCAACGCAGGCTACCTTACTCTACCTTACTCCGATACATACTCTCCCATTCTCCCAAAGGTCATTTCTGCAAATGTTAAAAACTCGTCATTAAACACGTCTTGCTCTGCAAAGAGGAGTTTGTTTTCAAATTTGTCTGCTTCGCTTGCAAAGTAGCTATTTTTCCATACTGATTGTGCTTTGGATAAATCAGCTTTGCCGTTTTCATACATTTTAAAGGCGGGTTTGGGGAAAAAATATAATGGGCGTTGCAGACCTAGCCAATAGCCATCGACTAGGTTTGATAACAGGCTTTTTGCCTCGTCTTGAGGCATTGCTTCCAAGTAAAAAGTGCCACTAGGTTGGTACACTCTTGTTATATTGCTTTCCTGATTGTCTAAATCGACGGCATTCATCACGATATGATGCAACCAAATTGCGAGTAAATCGCCTGCGTAGTAGCGTCCTAGGTGCATTTTTATACAGGCTGTTGCGCTTAAGGCGGTTAATTTTCCTGAGAGGGTAAATTCGCTGAGTGTTAAGTGAAATGCCTGTTGATGTAGCTCTAATTGCTGTAACTCAGGGTATTTTACAAAGAAGTCTTTTACGATATCGGCTTCTTTGGCATAGGCTTCATCGCCTATATCACCATGTGGCAATAGCCCTTTGGCACGGCTTAAACGGGTATTTAAGGCGTGTTCTGCGGCGATTGATTGGGCGATGTGTTGACGGATTTGTGTGTCAACAAACGGTTCTAGCGCAAAGGGTTCTCTAAGCGCTAACACGTCACTATCGTCAAAGGTTTGTATGCCAAAGCGTTGTTGCAAGAACATGCGCGCAGGGGCTTTATAAAAGCGGATGAGTTGTTCTAGGCTGATGTGTTTGTTTTCATCGTCTAGCGCGGGCAATGCCTGATTTAAAAAATTGGCGCTGACTTCTTTATTGTCTTGATGATGCAGTGATAGGTATTCTTGCACATAGGAAAATAGCGCATCATTATCATCATAATAGCGTGGGCTAAAGGCTTGTAAGGGGTGATAGGTGATCCAGCTTTGTGGCTCTTTAGTGGTCATTTTGCTGAGGTAATCTAATAGCTCGCTAATAACAACGGAAGGCGGTAGGCGGGAGTTGTCTTGTACACTTTGCCCGATAAAACTGATATACAGGCGTTGCCGCGCAGCGAGTATTGATTCTAAAAATAAATAGCGGTCTTCATCGCGACGTGAGCGGTCGCCTTTGCGTGTATCTGTCGCCATTTTATCAAAGCTATGGCGTTGGTCTTGATGCGGGAAACTGCCGTCGTTCATGCCAAGTAAGGCGACCATTTTAAAGGGGACGCTACGCATCGGTACTAAGGCGCAGAAGGTGATACCGCGACTGATAAAGCGTTCTTCACCACAGGATTCGAGTAAATTACGCAGGGCTTTTTTTATAATACTGAAACTTATTTTACGCTCAAACGCGGCGAGTTCTTGCTGTTGGTTGATGCTGTCTAAGGCGTGCAGGATGGCATGATAATCGACCTCTTCGGGGAAAATAGCCTGTACTAAATCTTGTAATTTTGCTACCCACTGGGCAGTGTCTAACGGTTGTGCAGACCATTGCCAGAGTTTAAAGACCGTATCGGTGAAACTTTTGAAGGATGATAAAACCTGTGCATCGCTGCCTTCAATGTCATTAAAGGCGAGTAACTGAGTGTCATCAAATAACTGCTCACTTGGCATCATATAACCAAGCAACATACGATCTAAGCCATATTTCCAACTGTGTTCAAAGGTTTTTGGTAAGCCCGAGGCGGCACGCATTTTATCGCTAACGCCCCAACGTATATTGGTTGCTTGCGCCCAGTGGCGACATTGCATGACGTGCTTTTCGTCCAGATTGAAGCGTTCTCGAATGCTAGGGTATTCTAGTAATTCAAAGACGGCTTCTACATTAAAACGCTGTTCGGGCAGATCGAGTATTTTTAAAAACACCTCGACTTCTGGCAGACCGCTAACCGTGCTTCGGTCGGCAATACTAAACGGCAAGCTATGTTCTGCGGTGGAGAAAACTGCTTCAATATAAGGCGCATAAATATCAATGGCGGATGACATGACGACAATATCAGATGGTTTTAAGTCGTCAGACTCTTCTATGGCGGCGAGAATTTGGTCGTGTAAAACCTCTACTTCGCGCATGGCGGTGTGACAGGCATGGAGTTGAATGGATGTTTGTTCGTCTAAATCGGTACTGCTTTCTTGCAAGTGTAAAACATCAGACTGCAAGCAATATAAAACAGAGTCAGGCGCTAGTTCTACCCAGCTTTCGCGGTCTTCAATCTCAGCCGATAGATTGTGTAATTGGTCAATAAAATCACGCCCTTGTTTGCCGAGCGAGGCTAATAAGCCATTGCCTGTCTCATAATAAGTCCGCTCTTCAACAGGTCGCTTTGATTGTCGTTTGAGTGATTCTATATCACCCCAGTATTCTGCACAGGGGTTAATGGTAAAAAGATGCACATCTACTTTGCTGGATAATTCACCTAACAAGCGCACATACCCTGATGATAAAGCAGGAACAGAGAAGAAGCTCACCCGCTCAGGAAAGTCATCGGCTTGCTGGTTTTCGTATTTATTAGCAAAGGCTTTGATGAAATTTTCTTGCAGGTCTAACCAGTGGGGAATTTGGCGTTTTTCATGATGCTCGTCCATGATAATCCGTTGCCACAAACGTGCTTGCCAATCCTCTTGACTAAAGTTACCTGCCTCCCAATCCAATATCCATTCAGGGCGATAGAATAGGTATTGGTCGAGTACGGGAGAGAGTGCATTGGCTAAATCCCACGCTGCTAATTCATTTTTTAAATAATGGGTTAGCTCAGGGTAATCCTCTGCCTTTTCCACAAACTCAGAGAACAAACGCCAGCGTAATACATCGGGCTTACTGGGGTCATTTTGTGGCACATCAGCAATGACTTTACGCAGTAACTCCCACATATATTCGGCAGGAAAGAGGAACTTATAGTTGGCACTAATGCCTAACTGTTGTGCCATCTGCATCGACAACCAACGCCCCATGCCCGCATTTTGCACGACAATCTGCTCAGGTATTAAGGCATTTTTTAAGGGTTGCTCAATGACCTCAGCAAACTGTTGGCTAAGATTTTCTAAGTGGTTACTGAAATGGAGAAATAGCATGAAATAATCACAAAGCTCAGAGAAAAGTAACGTCAATATACAGGAAAACAACTAATGAGTTTATTGTATTGTATCTTGTATAGTCGCCACTCTCTCCTATACTCAAGTTAAGGCACATCGCTCTTCTTAAAAAAGGACTTTTTCTATGAAAAATATAAATAAGTTAACGCTTTTTTCAAGCTTGTTATTGGCATCATCAGCCCTTGTTGCTGCTCCACTGACGACTAAGACAGGTTTTGTTTACCCCGCCAACAAAACTCTTATTGACTCTATTTATATGGGATTTAATGACAAAGACCCTAATTTTAGCAATAGATGTCATTTGGCTAATGATTATAATTTATCAGAAGGTAGCCCTGTTTATGCCACAACTAGCGGAATAGTTCGACGAACAACGAATAAATTTCAAGGCGACTTAGCGGGTTCAGCAGGAATAGCCGATGCGATGATTATTGAACATAAAACGTCTACGGGGCAAAAATTTTATGCGGTATATGGACATCTAAGGAATATGCAAGTATCCGTCGGAGATACCGTTCAGCAAGGGCAACAAATAGCTCAGGTCGGACGATTTATTTCTGGAGGCAAGCATGACCCACATTTACACTTTGCTATTAATACAGAAAAGCTTTCCTATCATGCTCATACGCCGACACCTAGCTGTACGGATAAACTTGGATTTGTTGATCCTGAAGATTTCATGTTAGATCATTATACCGCACAAGGCTCTTGTAATGCCGTTGACAAAGAGGTGAGCACCCCACAAAACATAGGCGTGAATATCCCCAATGTTCTAATAGATGCTACTGATGTCGATAATGATCCTTTAGTGCTTTTATCTGCGGATAGCACCTCAAAGAATGGCGTAGCTATAAGCAACAATGGTGATGGCACATTTAGATATACCCCTGAAATTAATTTCAAAGGTGCTGATTCCTTTAAATATAGAATCACGGATAATAAAGGCTGTATTGATACAGCAACTGTTTATATTAATGTGACCCAAGCCGAAAGCAATAATGGTGGAGGAAGTAGCAACGGAGGTGGTGGAAGTTTTAATATATTTGGTATAGCAGGGCTTTTACTACTCCTCTTTACCCGTTGCTTTAGAAAAATCCTAAAAACCAAACAATAACCCTTAGTCAAACGATTATTTTAAAAAAGCCCTCACGTGAGGGCTTTTTCTTCTTTATTGCGCCCTCCTCTGTACAATAATCCGCATATCATTAATTCTCATTAGCTGAATATAGCCAAATGTGTCAGAATCGAAAACCTTTTTAATTTTCTGATGAGATTCCCCCCCCATGAGCCTTACTAAAAACCAAGTTGCTACCGTTGCCTACACCTTAAAAAATGGTGATGGCGATGTTCTCGATCAAGCAAGCAAAGATGATCCTATGACTTTTTTACATGGCGTGGGGGGGATGATCCCTGGCTTTGAGAAGGCATTAGAGGGGAAAAATATCGGTGATTCCTTCTCAATTGTTATCGACCCTGCGGATGCTTATGGCGAACGGGATGATACGCTAACACAAGATGTAGCAAGCTCTATGTTTGGTGATATGTCAGACGAGCATTTAGTTCCTGGCGCTCAATTCCAAGCACCAACAGATGCAGGTATTGAGATTGTCACGATTGTCTCTGTCGATAAAGAGAATGAGATTGTTAAAATTGACGCAAACCATCCGCTTGCAGGAACGACCTTACACTTTGACGTTGAAATGCTTGATATTCGGGATGCGACTGAAGAAGAGCTTGCTCATGGTCATGTGCATGCGACAGGTGGATGCGGTTCAGAAAAGAAAGAAGCGAGTGATAGTTGTTGTGGCGGTGGTTGCGGCGGATCATAATTTTTAGCACTGTCCTATAATATTATTTTTAATAAGAAGTAAATTGCATGAAATTTGTAGATGAAGCCACGATCAATGTTAAAGCAGGCGATGGCGGCAATGGTTGCATGAGTTTTCGCCGTGAAAAATACGTTGAGTTTGGCGGCCCAGACGGTGGTGATGGTGGCAATGGCGGTAGTGTTTTTCTACAAGCTGATAAAAGTTTGAGTACACTTGCAGACTTTCGCCATCGTCGTCATTACGAGGCGGAACGTGGTGAAAATGGTGCTAGTCGTAATATGACAGGAAAAAAAGGGGAGGATCTTATTATCCCCGTTCCTATTGGCACGATTGTTTATGCAGAAGCGACCAATGAAATTATTGGTGATTTAACCAAAGATGGTCAAAAAATTATGGTCGCTCAAGGTGGCTTTCATGGGCTTGGTAATCTGCGTTATAAAAGCTCTGTCAACCGCGCACCTCGCCAGACAAAACCAGGAAGCGAAGGTGATGAACGCACGATTAAGCTAGAAATGAAAGTCTTGGCGGATGTGGGTCTACTAGGACTGCCGAATGCAGGAAAATCAAGCCTTATTAGTAGCATATCATCAGCAAAGCCTAGAGTTGCCGATTACCCTTTCACCACGCTATACCCTAGCCTTGGTGTCGTCCGCATTGATATAAACCAAAGCTTTGTTATTGCCGATATTCCCGGTCTTATTGAAGGTGCGGCTGATGGGGCAGGCTTAGGTATTCAATTTCTTAAACATTTATCACGCACCAGCTTACTGCTACATCTGGTCGATGTTGCTCCGATGGATGGCACTGACCCTGTTGCCTCTATTCGTGTCTTGGAAAAAGAAATCGAAAAATACAGTGATGAACTAAAAGGTCGTACCCGTTGGTTAGTCATCAATAAAATAGACCTGCTTCCCTATGACAAGGTTGATGCTATCTGTGATGATATTGTTAAACGGCTGGAGTGGACAGGACCTGTTTTTAAAATATCGGCAGTTACAAAGCGAGGTACGGAAGACTTAGCGAAGAAAATCATGCAATATTTAGATGATGAAGCCTACGCCGCAGGACAGTAACAATCACACAGGTCAATGCCAATGAATCGCACCCAATATGTACAAAAAAGTAAACGCTGGATTGTTAAAATTGGTAGTGCCTTGCTCACTCAAGACGGTAAAGGCTTAGATTATAATGCCATCCAAGATTGGGCGGAGCAAATAGCACGTTTACGCCAACAGGGTATTGAGATTGTTTTAGTCTCTTCTGGCTCAGTCGCGGAAGGTATGAGTCGCATGGGCTGGACAGCCCGCCCTTCAGGATTACCCGAGCTACAAGCGGCTGCCGCGATTGGGCAAACAGGGCTTATCGAAGCCTATGAGCGACAATTTCAACAATATGGCATTCAAGCCGCGCAAATTCTCTTAACACACGATGATATTAGTAATCGTCGGCGTTATCTTAATGCGCGTAACACCTTACGCACCCTACTCTCACTAAAAACACTGCCCATTGTCAATGAAAATGACACCGTGGCAATGGATGAAATTCGTTTAGGAGATAATGACACCTTAGCCGCCCTCGTTGCTAATCTTATTGATGCGGATTTATTGATTATTCTTACCGATCAAAAAGGTTTGTATACCAAAGATCCTCGTCACCATGATGATGCCGAGTTAATTTCAGAAGGTTCAGCCACTGACCCTGATTTTGTGAGTTTTGCAGGTTCGGCAGGGACAAATATCGGCACGGGCGGTATGGCAACCAAAGTCATTGCAGCACAACGCGCATCACGCTCAGGCTGTGCCACGATTATCGTCTCAGGACGAGAAAAAGATGTACTCAACCGCCTACAACAAGGCGAGAATATCGGCACACTCCTTATCCCCGACAACACACAACTTGCTGCCAGAAAACAGTGGATTTCAGGACACCTAAATCAATCAGGAGCGCTTTATTTAGACCAAGGCGCGGCAGAGGCTATTTTGCATCATGGCAAAAGCTTATTATCTATCGGTGTTATCAAGGCAGATGGGGACTTTGTACGTGGCGATGTGGTAAATTGCCTAGACCCAGCAGGTAATATTATTGCCAGTGGTTTAGTAAATTATCCGAGAAAGGATATTGATAAAATTTGTGGTCGAGCAAGTTCTGAATTTGCCGATGTGCTGGGCTATACCGGAGAGCAAGAGTTAATTCATCGAGATAACTTAGTAGTGCTTTAATTTTAAATAGAGATATAAAACTTCCGTGTATTCAGTGTATTCCGTGGTGTTTAATTTTTAAAACCACGGAACAACACGGACAATCACAGTAGCTTCTAGTCTTTTTTAGCTGTTGCTACATACTCTCCATTAGGCCAAGAAGGTGCAGAGATCGCTTCACCTAGATTTGCTTCAATCAAACGCTCTCTCACTTCTAGCAGTCTACCTACCAAACCTGGTTCAAGCTCTGCATATTCTTCCACATCTTCATAGCGATTGACGACAATGCCCAGTAGCTCTGTAATCGCATTACCGACAGAGTTTTGTGAGATGGTGACGATAATACGTCCTTTTTGATCGCGATACATAATCTGCTTATAGGCTGGTCGCCAGCGAATTTCATTGGCAAATTTAGGGTCTAGTACAATTTGCTCGCGCAAATCACGCGCAACACGCACAAATTGATGATTATTTAATAACACATCACGTATTTGATCGGGGAAATTAGCATCATCAGGGATTTTCTCGTCGCCTGTAGCCACCAAAGAGAAGAAGGTCTGATAAAAATCGAGGAAACCCCTTAATATTTGCTCATATTCATACCAGAAGTACTGATCTTTCAGCTTCTCTGCACCACCTTGAAGCTCCCAACTTGGTAACCCTTGAGGATAACCCGTAATCTCTAAGGCAGAATCTTCCGAGGGAATTTGCTTTAATAGTTGCAAGTCTAAGACTTCTAAAAACTCATGATAGATAGAGCTTAGGCGACGCAAAAAGAGGGTATTATGTCCACTATCGGTTAAATTGACATTGTTAGGATTTGCGCTGTCTGCCGCTTGTAGATCATCATAAGGAAAGACCATAAAGTGATTATGAATCATCCGAATACTCGGCACACCGGGTTTATTCAGTGGCCACGTAGAATCAAGACTTGCCTCACCACACAGTACAAGATGCTTTTTAGGGTCGGGATATTTCTCAAACATATATTCACAAATAATTTGCGTCATTTGTGACCAGACTTTTTTCTCTTTGCGACCCAGTTGATCTCGTCGTACAGGACGACCTAATGGATCTAAAATACGCCTTGAGGTATCTAAAATAATAGAGGTATCGAACTCAGAACTGTGTCCGATTAACTTACGATACATTAACCAATCTTCTGGCGTTCTAAATAGTCCATTTTCTTGTGCTAAGTTTTGCAAATTAGCGGGACTATTGAAAAACTCGACAGGAGCCATACCTTCTGGAATGGTTAATGACATCTTAGGACGAGGGGTTGATATTTCGCGAGGTGTTAATTTCATATAATTATAATCTTCTTCAAATATTTTATCTTGTCTGGAAAGCGTACAAATTATAGGTGCTTTTCATAATAAGGGATACCAAACTATACTAAAAAACCACTTCTATAAAATATGTTTTACTACTATCGTTAAGACACTTAGCGTTATTATGCTCACCTCTAAACCTGAATCCGTGAGGTTAATTCAAATTCAGGTAAAAACTATAATGGATTTACACGTATGGATACTAATAATCATTTAGAAGGATTAGCAAAACGCTTATCCGCTTTACTTCCTCCTTCGGCAAATAATTTACGCGAAGATATGGAACAAAATCTTCGTTCTGGACTCGAAAGTGGACTGCGTAAGATGAACTTAGTCAGCCGAGAGGAGTTTGATATTCAAACTGCTGTTTTATTACGCACTAGAGAAAAGCTTGAGAAACTTGAAGTATTAGTTGATGAGCTAACTACTCAACGAGAAGTAAAAGACAAATCGACATATAGACATTCACTTAAATAATTACCCTTCGACTCCGCTCAGGGTGCAAGCCCCCTGAGCGGAGTCGAAGGGTATGGAAATTTAATATATGAAAGACTATAGCTTAAAATTTCTCACCCATAAATATCACAATTAGAGCTAAACTGTAATTGATCTAATGCTAAAACCCAAAAGTTATGTGTCACATGACCATTCGATTACCTACCAATTAAAGACAAATTTTTATGAATATCAAAAAAAATCTTTTACTTCTTTTTACCTTTGCCTTTTTATTTTCAAGCAGTGGTGTTTTTGCCGATGCTAATGCAGATCTTCGCGCTGCCTATCAACGCAAAGATTATGGCAATGTTTTTCGTATTGCCTCTGCCTTTGCTAAAAAAGGAGACCCTGCGGGGCAGTACATTTTGGGTGAACTGCATATGCAAGGACAAGGCGTTAAGAAAAATCCTTATGTTGCTTTTCAATGGTTTACCAAAGCGGCTGCCAAAAATCATCCCGCTGCTCAATATGCATTAGGTTCTATGTATGCAACGGGCGTAGGCACCAAAAAAAACCTGCATAGAGCCTTTCAACTTTATACAAAAGCAGCACAAAAAGGGATTGTCGATGCTTTTCGTGGCTTAGGCATTATGTATGAAAATGGTCATGGCACAAAAAAGAATATGGGTGCGGCGATCCATTGGTATGAAAAGGCAGCGAATAAAGGCATGACCGATGTACAAATCATGCTAAGTGAACGCTTTTTAAATGGCGTAGGTGTTAAGCAAAATCTTGGTAAAGCCTTTCTCTATGCAAAGAAAGCTGAAAAATCAGGCAATCCTTCCGTTAACTATCTGTTAGGGCTTATGTATGCCAACGGCATGGGAACGAAGAAAAACCCTTATCATGCCTTTAGAAATATGAAAATAGCGGCTGATAAACAAATGGTTTCTGCCTTCTACAGCTTAGGCGCTATGTATATAAAAGGTCTTGGCACAAAGAAAAATCCTTATCGTGCCTTTCAGTGGTTTAAAAAAGCAGCCGATAAAAATATCCCACTCGCACAGCATAATGTGGGTTTAATGTACTTAGAGGGCAAAGGCGTTAAGAAAAATGTTTACCACGCCTTTCAGTGGATATCTAAAGCCGCTAAAAAAGGAATACCTGCCTCTGAGTTCCTGTTAGGTGATTTATACGTTGATGGGATTGGCGTAAAGAAAAATCATGGACAAGCACTCGCTTGGTATCGTAAAGCCGCCGCAAAAGGCGTACCAATGGCAATGTACAGCGTTGGCGCAATGTACGCAAATGGCTACGGCACAAAGCGTGACTTCCGACAAGCCCGTGTTTGGTTTCAAAAAGCCGCTCAAAAAGGCGTACCTTCTGCTAAACAAGCATTACAACGTTTGAATAAAGCGAGAAAGTAATATCAATCACCTTTTACATAAAAAAGCCCATATTCTTGCAAATATGGGCTTTATCTTATCTAACGCTCTGTTATCTAAAATCTGTCAACACTAATAAAAATTACGTGGGTCACTCATCTCATTAATTAAATCGGCTTCTGGCTTCAACGATTTCTGAGTATTTTTCCCTTCCTCAGTGACTTCATAGAAAGTACTATAATAAGCATTATTAGGATAAAAAGCGGGAAGACTAACCGTGCTCTCTGCCTTAAGCATACTATTCGATGAATTAACATCTACTAAAGAATCCATACCATAATAAGTATTGTAATAATTCTCAACAGGATCATCTTTCATTCCTGATGCAAAAGACTGAGATAAAGGCAATATCACAAGCAGTATTGCTAGTACTCGTACTTTTAAAAAATAATCATTTTTCATAATTGTTCTCCTATAGAAATTAATCTATGTTATATATTAGATAACTCTTATATTAGTATTTTCTAATATACAGGCATTGATTAGAATCAATAGAGATAAAAATGATGATGATATTTAGAACTCAGTACCCACACAAATTTAATCTAATCCCTCCCCTATTTACTGATCTGCATAATAATCAGCAAGTTTCTTTATTTTTTTCTTTTTAAGTTTTTTAACTGCTTTATGCATAGATTTTCCAACTTCTGTTCGACGTACTTTATGCTTATAGGCTTCTGTTTGGCGCTCTATATATTGGGCACTTTGCCCTAGTAATGAGGGTGCATCGTCTTCATCTGGCTCATCTGTATCATGACATTTTTGACACTTTCTCACTTTTCTTGGGGCTTTAATTTTACCTTCACCGGCAGGACGCTTTTGGGTAGCATAATAAACAGCAATGTCACTCATATCTTGTTTTGACATCGGTTGAACCGCCGCTTCCATTACAAGGGATTTATTATCGATATGAAATAGGTGTGACTTATAATCCAATAAAGTTTTATACAGCCAAGGACTTGTTAGCCCCGCTAAAGAGGGTGCATTTCCTGTTGGTGCTATGCCTTTTTCACCATGACAGGTGTAACAGTAGCCTTTATTGGCCAGTTTTTCTCCTTTTGCCACAGAGCCTTTTGGCATATTTGCCAGTTCTGTATCCCATGCATCAGATTCCCATGCGGGTGTTGATGCTTTTTCGTCTTCAGAGGCTAGGGTAACACTTGTTAATCCCATTAAAATCGCCGTTAATAGTAATTTTTTCATCATTTATTACCCCTAGGTTAGTCAAATACAGCACGGCGGAAACTTCTCTGCCAATTATCAGAAACGGCAGCACGAATGTGATGCAAAAATGGATTATCAATTTCTTCAGGGAATGGGTCTTGCACAGTTTGTGCGAGTAATAATTTACCGTCACGTTCTCTAAACGTATCCGTTATAGACATGCCGAAATTATCTTTAGAAGCCTTGGCAACACAGTTATTTGTGTAAATAGGCTGACCTGGGGATTTTCCGTGTAAACGATCATCAATTGCTTGTGCAACAACTTTTGCCTGATTTGCGGCAAGATAGCCCGTCTTTACAAGGAAGTCGGCAGAATCACCAATAAGATAAACGTCAGGATGCCCGTCAATCGACATATCATGATGGTTGACTTCAATACCAAAATCGACCTTCTTTAAACCTGATTTTACCGTAAGCTCATTGGGTTGATTGGTTGGAATAATATTAATAACATCGGCTTTAATGGTATCGCCGTGGGCATTGGTTACAGTCATATTTTTCGCATCGACTTTAGCAACTGCGCCGCCCTCTTGAGAGCTTATGCGTTCAATACGTGCTTTATCCGTTCCAAAGCCAAAGTTATCTTTCCAGTATTTAGTATATTGAATTTGGAAAATAAACCCTGGATTTTTATCTAATATAATAATTTTAGCTTTCGGGTTATGTTTTTCCATCCAACCTGCTAAAAAACTTGCTCTTTCATAGGGTGCTGGTGGACAGCGAAAGGGCATAGAAGGTGTTGCAATAACCATTGTGCCACCTTGAGGCATGGCTCTAATTTGGTCACGCAACATAGTGGTTTGTTTGCCTGCTTTCCAAGCATGGAGGATTTTAGTTTCAGCCAGTCCTTGAGAGTAGCCTTCTATATCATCAAAAACAAAGGTTGGACCAGGGGAGATGACAAGTGAGTCATAGGGAAGCGTTGTTCCACCTGCTGTTTTAATTGATTTTTTTGCATAGTCAATAGAAGCAACTTTATCGGCAACCATATCAAAATTATAGCGTTTTCTAGGGTGATCGTAGGTACGAATAAAATCAGCGATAGGATCACCAAGTAATACCTCGTTACTTCCAGGGCAAAATATATATTCACTATTGGGTTCGACGACAGTAATTTTTACGTCTTTGTTAATCATCCGCAGGTATTTAGCGGTGGTAATACCACCTATGCCGCCGCCAATAATAACAATTTTTGCTTTATCCGCCGCAAATGCACTTTTTCCTAATAGCCCTGTGGAAGCAAGTGCCGCTCCGCCTAGAAATTTAAGCATATCTCTACGTGTTGTCTGACTCATTTTTCCTCTCCTTTTTTTGCTAACCAAGGGGTTGCAGGTTGGGCGGCAAAATAAGTTGCCATACGGCTTATCTCACCGTCGGTAAAGGCACGAGCAACATGATTCATAATAATGGTGGGCTTTTTTTCTGCTTTGAAATCCATCATCAACTTGATAAAAGTGTCTTTGGGAATTCCTGCTAATGCGGGAATCCCTTCGTCAAACACACGCCCTTGTGTTCCGTGACACGCATCACAATTATCCCCTAGCATTTTACCGCTAACTTCTGGATCTTTCGCGTAGGTATCTGGGCTAACAAATACTTTTTCGATAAAAGGATTTTCTTCCTCTGCATGTACTGGCAAAAGAAGCGCCAGTAGTATCCCCGAGAGTATTATTTTTTGCATTAGCGACTGCCTCCATTTGTATGATTACAAATCCACCATAGGTGAATAGCAATCAATCGGCATTAACATATGTTCATCTTTTACAACTTAATCCAAATCAAGTAGCCTAAATAAAGCACCATCATTGAGATATTAAATATTGCTGAGAAATAAAAATATGAACAATATAAATAGAACCATGAGTAAACTAATCGTTATTGGCATTCTCCAATTATTACTAAGCACACAGGTAAGTGCCTACGATAAAACAAAGTTACAATACGACTGGCAACATACACCTTATGAGTTATATCTAAGTGCCGTTGAAGCTTACAATCTTAAATTTTACAACCCCTATATGGTTCTTTTATTAGATGTTCGTAATCAAGCAGAACTACATTACACGGGTGCTACTGATCTTATGGATGCTAATATTCCTTATAAATTTGACTCTTTAGAATGGATACCTGCCAATAATGCTAAAACGGGTATGTTTAGCATGAAGGAAAATAAAAACTTTGTCGCGGCAGTGGAAAATGTACTAAAAGCTAAAAAAATGACAAAAGAAAATCCAATTATCATTATGTGTGCAACAGGTGCTCGTGCGCCTTTTGCGGCACGCCAGCTACACCAAGCAGGGTTTAAAAAAGTGTATGTGCAAGTGGAAGGGTTTGAAGGTGTTCGTGCTACAAAGGGAAAAGATAAGGGTAAGCGTAACGTCAGTGGATGGAAACACAGCAAGCTACCTTGGAGCTATGATTTGATAACGAAAAAAATGTATTTTAACTTTGACCCTGAGAATAAAGATTAACAATCACCCGCCTTGCTTAGAAGAGCGTTTACAGCCTCTGGTTTTATCAAACTTAATCAGCTCAACAGGCACAAAAACAGAAACAGGATCCATACCTTCTAATTGCTCTTCAGATTGTAAATAGCCTTTTACTTGAATATAGGCATCGTCTTTTAATTTTAAACCAAGGTTTAAAAAGGCTTTTTTGATTTCATCATTGATCCCTATTTTATCACTGACAAAATATCTCACCCCATCTTTACAATTAAAAAACTCAGTGATACCCGCATAATATCGGTATTCGCCTGCAAACAATTTAATATCATGCCCACGATGCTCTCCGCACGAGAAGAGCATTAGTGATAAAAATAAAATCAGTAGGCTATTATTTTTAAATTTCATTCGCATAAAAATTATTTTACTGTCTTTGTATCATGTGCCGAGGTAGGCAGAGCCGCGCCATGAGACAGTGTATTTATTGGCATTTTAGACGCATTCACCTTGGATGAATCAATCTTAGATGCAGATTTAATGGCTTCTTGTTTAGCCACAACGTATTCATTAATCTTTTTTACCCCTGTCATTTTTGGATCAAGCTTTAATGCTTGATCTGCCATTGCTTTTGCCATGCCATATTTTGCCATGTGTAAATAAGCAATGCTGATTGCAGCAAATAATTTGGGATTGGTAGGATCATGGATAATTGCCTCTTGATAAGCATTGATTGCTTTTGAAGACATATTATTGGAAAGATATAAACCTGCTAAATATGCATAGGTTTTTTTATTTTCAGGGTTGGCTAAAATACTTGCCTTATATTCTTTTTCTAATGCCGCTTGCTTTGTTTGATCTTGTGTCCAATGTTGGAGGTTTGTGTGCCCACCTACTGCCTTCTGACTAGTTTGTGATTGCACATTCGCATGCCCCTTATTAGTGACGCTCATATCCGCTACTGGTTTAAGTAGTTCTGCTGTTGCTAACTGCGTCATTGAAATAGCTGTTAAAAACAGTGTTGTAACCGTTACTTTTTTAATCATAATAACTTCCTTCTTATTTTGATACTAAAAAGCCCTTAGTTCATAGAGATGAAGAAAGGGCTATATCGGTCTATCTTAGACAATATAAGGACTCAGAATTAAATAATCTACGAAACTTAACTTGCCTTTTTATCCCAGATTGAATGCTCTCAATCGTTGCGTAGAGTGACTATGCGCCTCATGAGATCATCCAATCTGAAACAAAAATTCCGTGTCAAGTTCCGCACATTATTCAATCCTGAGTCCTAACTGACTATTTTTTACTACCAAGACCATACTTTGCCTTAGTCTGTTCAATAGCCGCCTTACGCGTTGCTTTTTGCTTTTCGGTTAACTCATTATTGTACCATTTATGATTACTATGAGAGAGCACCTCCTTTATCTTAGCAGTCAGTGCTTTAGCCGCCTTTCTTTTCTTAATATCTTTAGATGCTGCACCTTCTTTAGCTAAACGCTCAAGCTCAGGAATGAGTTTAATATAAAAGCTCTGAGCAACCCAATAAGTACCTAACCAATGCGTATAATCAGGTGCCATCATTGATGTACCCATACGAGCACGACGACCTTCATGATGCCAAAGCTCAAACCATACCCAATCTAGCTTATTACTAAATTTAGCAGGTCTTAATAGAGGTTTCGCTAATTTAACTAATGACAAACCTGGTTTAGCGAACTTTGTATTATAAAGCTCAATCATTGCATCGTATTGTGTATAGAAGTTCTCAACATAGGGGTCAGTATGACAACTTGAGCAGACATCTTTCATATCATCACGACGCTCTTCCCAACCAAGATCAGCACCCGGCAAGCCCATTTTTGCATCAACCACTTCAGGACGCAGTGAGATAGGTGGTTTATTGTTCCATGAGATACGTGTACCAACATCATGAGTAACCTCTTGGTTACGTGTTGCACTCATATGACAGGTCGCACAGGTAGGTCCAGTAAAGTAATCTTCGCCTGGAATCCATTTTGGATTTTCCAAGTTCATTTTATCTTTATGTGCGGCAAACTGAATGCCATGTTTTGACTCTTCATAGATTTCTTTATGAGGATGGTCAGGACCTAAATGACAACGCCCACAAGTGTCAGGCTCACGCGCCTGAGCAACTGAAAATTCATGACGTGCATGACAAGCAGTACAAGAGCCTTTTGATCCATCAGGGTTGATACGACCGATGCCCGTATTTGGCCATGTCGCAGGGTCTAAGGCACCATCTTCGTTTACTTTTACAATCGAACCATGGCATTGCCAACAACCAGAAACAGCGGCAGAGGAATTACCTTTGGGGAATCCTTCGGTAATAAACTCACTATTTCCTTCTACCACTTCGGCTAATAAATTATCTAAAGAAGCTAAAATATTTGCCGCCGCCGCATGGTGAGAACCTTCCGCTTGCTTCACTTCTTTGGCATGACAATTTGAACAGTCTTTAGGAGAAACGATAATAGAAATATTCTTCTTTACCTTTTTATCATCATGAATAAATGCATCAGGATCACTTGCATCTGCAGCATGACACTCATAACAGCCTACATTGGCGCGATAATGTTTACTCGCCCCCCATTGTTCTACAATACCTGGCTGATTTTTCTGATGACAGGCAACACATGCCTTGGTCTCTTTTGACATCTCTGGCGGCGGCGTTTTTACTGCGCCAAAACTTAAACTGGAAATTGTTAGTGCCACTATCATAATGACTAATTTCCATACTGTAAGTAACTTCATGGCTATTACTCTCCTATATGAATGAATATTCCTATATTTAGGACTCAGAATTAAATAACTAACGAAACTTAATGTGCCTTTTTGTCCCAGCTTGAATGATCTAAAATCGTTGCATAGAATAACTATGCGCCTTTTT
>QOAQ01000006.1 GCA_003972955.1 Aquificaceae bacterium | reverse complement strand
GTCCAATACGGCGTTATGGGTCTTGCCAAGGGAACTACCATTGCCTGCGACCCATGCCTTGTCTTGAACGCTTTGGATTGCTCTGTACCCATCAATACAATGTTGCTGGAGTACTAGTACCCTGAGCGGAGTCGAAGGGAATGGAAATTTAATATATGAAAGACTATATAAATATACTTCACGTGGTGGTATTGCTCGCTTACAGCCTTACCACTTATTGATATGTCATATGGGTATTAATATAGTTTCTTGGTTTTATTTTTAGTAGACGAGTATTGTTGCGATAGTAATAAAGGGCTTTTAGGGAATAATAGTTAGAGTGATAGAGTATTTGTCTGCATACATGATTCCACTGCTTGTATTATTGCTAGCGGCTGTGATGGCGGTTACTTGGTTTTTTCTATATCGTTGGAAAAAACTAGGTGGTGTTGGTAAATCTGAAATGGATTATCGACAAGACGCATTTAGAGTCATTCCCTATCCTATTATTCTTATCAATAGGGATGATATTCTCTTATATATCAACCCAGCGGCAGAAAAAATACTTAAGGTTCAATTAAGGCGAACCATCGGGAAAGACTATAAAACAATATTTTCTATCATTGACTTTGAGACAAAGTTAGCAATAAAACATCTTGAAAAACTCTCAATATCTCAAGACTGGAAAGAATGCGAACTAAGCTTAGGTGATGAAAAAATACTTACCGCAGAGTTAAGTGTTAGCTCTATTGATTCTGGCTACCAACTTGGTAATAAACAAGCCTATGTTTTAAGTTTTAAAGATATATCCGAACGAAAAACACTTGAAGCAAGATTGGAGATTTTAGAAAACAGAGATGCTTTGACGAATTTATATAATCGTAAAGCTCTTGAAAGTCAGCTTAAAACAGTCATTATGGACTCCCGTAAGCATGGCTCAAAGCATGTGTTCTTTCACCTGTCTATCGATCAATTTAAAAATATCAACGACACCATTGGCTATACAGCAGGCGATTCTTTGATTCGTAGTATTGCAACACTCTTAAGGCAGAGTGTTGACAACTCAATAGATTTTGTCGCCCGATTGAATACTGATGAGTTCGGTATGTTGTTGCGTGAACGCAGCATTAGCTCGGCTGTTGAAACTATGAAGCATGTTCGCCAAGTCGTTGATGAGTTTCAATTTTCTTGGAATGGTACTGTTTATCCTGTGACAGTTAGTGGTGGTTTTGTGCTTGTTGATAGAATGAGTAGAATGCCCGCGAGAGTTTTATCAAAAGGAGATCTAACCTGTCGTATCGCTCGTAAAAGGGGAGGCAATCGAATTGTTGCTTATCGGGAAGATGACCCCGATGTAAAGCAAGCACAAGATAATATCAAAGGCGTATGGAATCTAAAACAAGCGTTCAAAGAGGATCGTTTTCGTTTATTTGCCCAGCCTATTCATGCTTTAGAAGCAACAAAGTATGCCTTACCCTTTAGCCATTATGAGATTCTAATTCGTATGTATGATGAGGAGGGCAATATCGTACCTCCTGATGAATTTATTCCCATTGCTGAAAATTACGCGATGATGCCTGTCCTAGACCGATGGGTGGTAAAAGATGTTATCAGACAGTTAAAAGCCGTAAAGAAGCAAACTCCTACCCCCGTGTTTGCGATTAATTTATCTGGAACAAGTTTGGATGATGAGGGTTTCTTAGCGTTTGTTTTAGAGGAAATTAATAACGCTCAAATTGATCCTCGTATGCTTTGTTTTGAAATTACTGAGCAAGTTGCCATTAGTAATATTGATCGAGCAGAAGCTTTTATTGAAACGTTACGCAAAATGGGGAGTAGTTTTTCTTTAGATGATTTTGGCACAGGTGTAAGCTCCTATGGATACTTACGCTCACTAGACGTTGATTACTTAAAAATTGATGGAATCTTCATCAAAGATATTTTGTCAGATGGTGTAGCAAGAGCAATGGTGCAGTCTATCGTGCAGGTAGGGCATAAAATGGGGCTAAAAATTATTGCTGAGTATGTAGAAAATGATGAAATAGTTGACTTGTTACGACTAATGTCGATTGATTATGGTCAGGGCTATGGTATCTCGCGTCCTGAGCCTTTAAATGAAATGCTTAAAATACACATATAGACATTCACTTAAATAATTTCCCTTCGACTCCGCTCAGGGTACGAGCTCCCTGAGCGGAGTCGAAGGGTATGGAAATTTAATATATGAAAGACTATATAAATTAACTTACAAATCAACTTGTTAAAAAGGGCATAGGATGAGCCAAATAAACAATAAAATCTTATCGAGTCTAAGTCTCATTATTGTTTCTTTTTGGCTTGGCGGTTGCGCTTCTCTTGGGGTTGATCTTACAGGAAAGTCTTCTTCAGAGGTGAGTATTGAGACAGCATCTTGGAAAGCTTTTAACCATGATGTATACACCTTTAATAAATCTTTAGATAGCTTGGCGATTAAACCAATAGGGCAGGGCTATAAGAAAATAGTGCCCGAATTTATTGACACAGGCATCAGTAATATATTTTCCAATCTTAAAGATGTACCTAATGCGCTCAACTCCTTATTACAGTTAAAACCAAAAGATGCTGTCTCAGATACAGGACGATTTGTGATTAATAGCACCCTCGGTTTAGCAGGTTTTTTTGATATAGCATCAAAAATAGACCTACCCAAACACAATGAAGATTTTGGTCAAACCCTAGCGGTATGGGGCGTTCCTTCAGGGCCTTATATGATGCTTCCCGTTTTAGGTTCTTCGAGCGTCAGAGACAGTGTTGGTAAAGTCGTTGATACCGTTACAAACCCCAGTTTCTTTTTAGATCATTCAGTTGCCTACTATACTCTTGACAGTATTGATAAGCGCGGAGATTTATTGTCAGTAGAAGCATCATTAAAAGGCATCTCTGAAGATGAATATGATACGCTTCGCACTGCTTGGTTACAGCAACGGCGTTACTTAATTAATGATGGAAAATTAGATCAACAAGCAAAAGATAAGAAAAAAGATCTTATTGATGAGCTTGAAAATTTAGAGTAAGAGCGTTGTATAAGAATCATCTTCAGATAAACTCAAACGTATAAAAAATATGAAAATACATATTCTAGGTATTTGTGGCACTTTTATGGGTGGTATTGCTTTATTAGCAAAAGAATCTGGTATCGAAGTAACGGGGTCAGATAAAAATGTTTATCCACCCATGAGCACGTTATTAGACTCCCAAGACATTCATGTTTGCCAAGACTTTCTTTCAAAGAATATAGACGATGATACCGACGAGATTGTCGTTGGTAACTTCATGCGACGCGGTATGGAGGTTGTTGAGGATATGCTTAATGCCAATCAATCCTATACCTCTGGACCACAATGGCTTTATGAGCATATCCTAAAAGATCGTTGGGTGTTGGCGGTCGCAGGTACACATGGCAAGACAACGACAGCGAGTATTTTAGCGTGGATACTTGAATATGCCGATATGAGTCCTGGTTTTCTTATTGGTGGTGTGCCAGAAAACTTCGGTGTTTCTGCTCGTTTAGGCGATACACCATTCTTTGTCGTTGAAGCAGACGAATACGATACCGCCTTTTTTGATAAGCGTTCTAAGTTTGTCCACTATCATCCTAAAACCTTAGTATTAAATAATCTCGAATACGATCATGCCGATATTTTTCCTGATGTAGAGGCAATTAAAACCCAATTTCACCACCTTATGCGGATTGTACCTAGTGAGGGTTTAGTTGTTTCTAACCATGAAGAAAGTAATTTAGATGATGTTCTAGAGCGTGGCTGTTGGACGGCAGTAGAAAAATTCTCAGCAGAAAATAAAGCCAATAATATCAACGACGAAAAAGATACCGAATGGCAAGTTGAGTATCTTCAAGCAGATGGCAGTGAGTTTCGTGTTTTCTTGGAAGGCGAAGACCAAGGTGTTGTTAAATGGAATTTATTAGGCAAGCATAATATTAGCAATGCCTTAGCAGCTATTTCTGCGGCGCGTCATGTAGGCGTGCCAGTGCAACATGCAATAGATGCTTTAAGTGAATTTAAAGGCATTAAACGTCGTATGCAGTTACGTGGAGAGATTAATAATATCCGCGTCTATGATGATTTTGCGCATCACCCAACAGCGATCAAAACAACATTAGAAGGCTTGCGTGCAAATGTAGGTGATCGAAAAATCATTGCGATATTAGAGCCAAGATCAAACACTATGCGTTTGGGCGTGCATCAAAAAAGTTTGATTGCGTCTTTAAAAATTGCGGATCAAGTCGTGTTATATCAGCCAGATGATGTGCAATGGAATATGGACGAAATCGTATCAAGCTTGGGTGATACTGCCAGTCTATATCATAATATTGATCAGTTGGTTGAAGACGTTGTAAGCAAAGCAAATACAGGTGATCAGCTTTTAGTAATGAGTAATGGTGGTTTTGGCGGAATACACGATAAATTATTAGAAGGTCTGCAAAAGTGAGCAAAGAAAAAAAGCCGCCTTCTGTGACCTTAATTATGACGGGTGCATCAGGTGCGGTTTATGGCTTACGCTTGCTAGAAGAATTAGTCAAATCAGGGTCGCAAATTTATGTATTGCTTTCTCGACCTGCTCATATTGTTATCAAAATGGAAACTGATCTACAACTCCCTGCGCGAGCATCGGAAGTTGAATTGTTTTTTAGCAAAGAGTATCACGCAAAAGCAGGGCAAATTAGAGTGTTTGAAAAAGAACAGTGGCTAGCACCCATTGCAAGTGGCAGTGGTGTCGCCGATGCGACGGTGGTTTGCCCTTGTACAACGGGAACACTCTCTTCCATTGCAATGGGAAGCAGTAAAAACTTACTAGAACGTGCCGCCGATGTAGCACTAAAAGAGCGTAAAAAATTGATTTTAGTGATTCGTGAAACCCCATTTTCTGATATTCATTTAGAAAATATGCTCAAGTTGTCACGTATGGGCGCAGTCATCATGCCCGCTAATCCTGGCTTTTATTTTAAACCTGAATCCTTAAATGATATTGTTGATTTCATGGTGGCGCGAATTTTAGATCATTTGAATATAGAGCATGTATTGCAAGAAGCTTGGGGAGAAGGTACTTTATAGCTTTATTTTCTAGCAATAATAAAAACCTCGGCTTGTAATTATATAAGTAAGACCTTATATTGTTTAAACTTAACTAAACAATGAAAAGGAAAACAGCGTGGCAACAGTAGATATAACAGCAGATACATTTGAAGATACAATCAATAAGAACGATATTGTTATTATTGATTTCTGGGCGCCTTGGTGTGGTCCTTGTCGTTCATTTGCACCTATTTATGAAGAAGTATCAGAAAAATATCCTGATATTGTTTTTGGTAAAATTGATACAGAAACAGAGCAAGAATTAGGTGCTCATTTTCAGATTCGTTCAATACCTACGCTGATGATTTTCCGTGAACAAGTGGTATTGTTTTCTCAGCCTGGCATGATGGGCGCAGCAGATTTAGAAAGTATTATTGCTAAAGTTCAAGCCTTAGATATGAAAGAAGTTCATGCTGATATTGCTAAGCAAGACCAAGCTTAAATTTTACTAGGAGGCTGTCCGAGAATATGAGCCGTAGCGAGGGAAAGCTGATTTGAGCTATATTTTTCCTCAATTTGAGGCGAATAGTTATTCTATTTAACGAAAATTGAGGGGGAATATAGCCAAATTCAGCTTTTCCGTAGTAGGTTCACTATTCTCGGACAGCCTCCTAGGAGGCTGTTTGAGAAGTCGTATTCTCAGACAAACTCCTAATTTCTGTCGTTAGGGGCGAAGCTTATTAGGATAAATTGCGTTATGCAAAAAGATAGTTTTTGTAAGCGCTCTAAGGTATTCTTAGCCCCACTAAAATGTTAAAAAGAAAGGTTCTTATGAAGGCTGATTTTCTAGATTTTGAACAACCCGTTGCTGAATTAGAGGCTAAAATTGATGAGTTGCGTTATGTAAGTAACTCGGAAATTAATTTAGGCGAAGAAGTTGCAAAACTGGAAGAAAAAGCTGAAGCCTTAACAAAAAGCATTTTTAGCAAATTAACCTCAAAGCAAATAGGTCAGCTCGCTAGACACCCTTCACGACCTTATACCTTCGATCTAATCGAACGTCTTTGTACCGATTTTCAAGAGCTACATGGGGATCGCCACTATGGGGATGACCAAGCGATAGTAGGTGGTATAGCACGTTTTGACGGTCAGCCCGTGATGCTCATCGGTCATCAGAAAGGGCGTGATACTAAAGAAAATATCGCTCGAAATTTTGGTATGCCTCGTCCAGAAGGCTATCGAAAAGCATTGCGTCTTATGAAGCTTGCCGAAAAGTTTCATATACCCATCTTTACCTTTATTGATACCCCAGGTGCATACCCCGGCATTGGTGCAGAAGAGCGCGGACAAAGTGAAGCGATTGCGCGTAATCTCTTTGAGATGTCTAAACTGCGTACACCGATTATCGCTACAGTCGTCGGTGAAGGTGGTTCAGGTGGGGCGTTAGCCATCGCAGTTGCGGATAAAGTGATGATGCTGGAATACAGCACCTATTCTGTGATCTCTCCAGAAGGCTGTGCCTCTATTTTATGGAAAGATGCTAAGAAAGCAGAAGTTGCGGCAGAAGCCTTGGGTATTACCTCGGGTCGTTTGAGTGACTTGGGCTTAATTGACCGTATCATCCCCGAGCCTTTAGGTGGCGCACATCGTGATTACGATGCAGTTGCTGAAACAATACGAGAAGCGCTAGAGGCATCGTTACGTGAAGTACGCTCACTTAGCATTGATAAGCTACTCGAAAAACGTTATCAAAAATTAATGGCGTTAGGGAAGTTTGAAGAATAAATCATTGTTACACACTGGTTGATATGCTTAATAGCAATAAATTATTACAAGGTATTAAAGCATTAACCCCATCAAAAAAACTCCTCATCGCATTCAGTGGTGGCTTAGATTCTTACGTGTTGCTTCATGCGCTGGTGCAAGCAAATAACACCGCTCAGTATTTTCATATACGCGCCATTCATGTCAATCATGGTCTACAAAAAATATCACTACAGTGGGCAGAGCAGTGTTCACGTATCAGTAAACACTTAAATATAGACTGTGAGGTCATTTCGCTACAATTATCAATTCCTAAAGGTGAGAGTTTAGAAGCGGTTGCGCGCGAGGCACGTTATCACGCATTTAAGCAATCATTGCAGGCTGATGAAGTACTCCTTACCGCTCAACACCAAGACGATCAAGCCGAAACCTTATTAATCCAGTTGTTTCGTGGAGCAGGGGTGAATGGTTTAGCGGCGATGCCACAACTTAGTAGCTTTGGCAAAGGGCAACATCTACGCCCATTGTTGAATACCACCCGATTATCCTTAGAAGCTTATGCAAAGCAATATGCCTTAGATTTTATTGAAGACCCGAGTAATCAAGACCAACGTTTTGATCGAAATTATTTACGTCATGAAATCGTGCCACGTTTAAAGCAACGCTGGTCTGCTGTAAATAAAGTTCTATCCCGTGTTGCATCGCATCAAGCAGAGGTGAAGCATTTATTGACTGAATACCTTGAGCAAGATTTATCCCTATTGTCAGGGAAGCGTACAAAAACATTATCTATCGTAAAGCTCAAGGCATTATCATCTGCTCGTTGTAAGGCGGTGATCCGTTATTTTATCGATAAACATCTTTTTCTAGCCCCATCAGAGAAAAAACTACAGCATATTATGAGCGATGTGTTGAACGCTAAACCCGATGCCGTACCTTGCGTGCATTGGAAAGACGCAGAAGTAAGACGTTACCAAGATGATTTATATATTTTAGCGCCACCCTCTGAGCATGATGCAAGCCAGCGTATTACTTGGGATTCACGTGATGATTTGTACCTTCCATCCCTAAAGAGGATATTGAAAGTAGATTTATTAAGCGATATAAAGGTAGATCATAAAGAAAAGGTGGTATTTGTCGAGGTTCGTTTTCGCCAAGGTGGAGAAAAAATCTATCAACATCACAGAAACCGAACCGTCACACTAAAGAAACTCTTTCAAGAAATGAGCATACCCCCGTGGGAGCGAGATCGTATTCCACTTATTTATATGGATGATAAATTAGTTGCTATAGGGTTTGATTAAGGGTAGTCAATATGAAATTATTAGAAACACTTTTTGAGAAGTTTCTTTGGAATAGCCGTTTAATGGTGTTGGCGGCAGTTTTAATGAGCTTGGTTTCAGCCGCAGCGGTACTTTATCTTTCAAGTGTTGATGCGTGGATAATGGTCAGTCATCTGAGTGATTATATGTCTTCAGAAATATCTCAAGAGCAGCGCGTAGAATTAAGAGCCGAGACGATTAAGCACGTTGTTGAGATTATCGATGGATATTTGTTAGCAACCGTATTATTGATTTTTGCTCTGGGATTATATGAGCTATTTATCAGTAAAATTGATGGAGCTGAAGAAAAAGAAAGTGCTTCAAAAATATTAATTATCAATAGTTTAGATGATCTTAAAAATCGTTTGGCTAAAGTGATTTTAATGATATTAATTGTGCGTTACTTTGAACATGCGCTCAATATGAAGTTTGATACACCGCTGGATCTTCTGTATTTCGCAGGTGGAATAGCACTTCTTGGCTTGGCGCTCTACCTCACTCATTCTCATGAAGCGGATAGTAAATAACTGATATTACGCACTTTAGATTTCTATTTGTGCGTTTAAGCACAAATAGCACGATGCGATAGCGAGTGCGAAGCAGTAGTTCCCATTCTAACCGCGCCGAGCATTTGCAAGTAAAAATGGATCAGCAGGGCAAGCTGTTTGAGCGATAGCGAGTTTTTGCCCTGCCCATTTTTACTTGTGAAGCGCAGGAGAAAGCGGGTAGCTGGGTCGCCTTTTCTTTGGTTCGTTTACTAAAGCATAAGATTCGATAAATCTCATCTAATCTTTTGGCGATGCAAAAGAAATGAACTCGTAGCCGTTAAGACGCTTTGCAAATCAACAAAAGCTTAGTCGGCTACGAAAACCTTGCATTGAAAATGAAAAATCACTACTGCGTAACATCAGTAAATAAAAAGACCGTATAAAAATATTATACGGTCTTTCTAAGTTTTATCTTTATTGCTTGGTTTTTATGCCTCTTTAGTAGCAGCTGCCGCTTTAGCATCTTTTACCATTTTTTGTAATTCACCATTTGCATGCATTTCTAAGGTAATATCACAGCCACCGATTAACTCCCCGTTGATATAAACTTGTGGGAAAGTAGGCCAGTTTGCAAACTGTGGTAGGTTCTGAAAAATATCAGGGTCTGTCAATATATTGATATAAGCAAATTCCTCACCGCAATCCATAAGCGCTTGAGCTGCACGGCTTGAAAATCCGCACTGAGGTAGTTGTGGTGTGCCTTTCATAAAAATAATAACGGGGTTTTCATCAACAGCACTTTTAATTCTTTCCATTACGTCCATGGGAGTCTCTCTTTATATTATTTGGGGTTGTAAATTAATAACTATTTATCTTATTTCTAAACTACAGGTGTG
The DNA here is from genome assembly GCA_003972955.1 of Aquificaceae bacterium. Lineage (GTDB taxonomy): Bacteria > Pseudomonadota > Gammaproteobacteria > Thiotrichales > Thiotrichaceae > JAGLBW01. Next base: position 9,623 of record QOAQ01000006.1, on the reverse strand, counting down.
AGATAAATAGTGGAGGTGAAAGTTTATAACTCAAGGAGTCGGCTATTAGATTCGATGAATTCTTCAATAAAATTTGCGGGTCGTGCGCCACTGAATCGTTCTACTTCTTTGCCTTCTTCAAATAAGATAATCGTGGGAAATCCACGAACTTGATATTGTCCTGCAAGTTTCATATTTTCACCTTCATCAACTTCTAACTTTGCTAATAATACATTGCCATTATACTGAGTCAGCACTTGTTTTAGCACGGGAGCGATAAAGAGGCAGGGGCTACACCACTCTGCCCAGAAATCAACCAATATAGGTTTTTTATGTGAGGCTAGTAGCACTTTCTCCTCAAAATCATTTAAGTCAATATCAAAGATATAATTATTCATTTAATTCTGAGTCCTTAGTGCCCTTTTATGAGTAGCTTCATGCCATAAAGAAAAAATCCAGTAAAAACAATCAAGCTCCATTCTGGAATACTAAAACTTGCAAAACTCCAAACAACTTCAGAGCATTCTCCAGTACCTTCAAATATTTTTTCAATGACTTCGTTAGGGGGGAGTGTTTTTATCCAATAATCTAAGCCCGCTCCACATTCAGGTGCTTGGTCTTTAGGAAGGTGTTGTAGCCATATATGTCGCCCTGCGATTGCCAGTCCTGCGAGGCTAGTCGTTGCCACAATTTGCCCATAAAGTCTACGCACAAGCGATGGTTTTGGGTTGTGCAGTAATCCAACAAGAAAAATGGCACTCAAGGTCATTACAATAATGCGCTGTAAGATACAAAGTGGACAGGGTTCTAAACCAAGACCATATTGAAAGAACAAGGCAGTCGCCATAATGACAACAGTAATAGTGAAGCTGATTAAAAAGGTGGGGCGAATGGACATTTAGTTTGCTCCAGAAGACTAAAGGGACGCGCTATTATATTATTTTTAAAATGAGATAGATAATTTTTGTTAGATGTGTGTTTCTCCTAATTTTGAGAGTAACTCATCCACCATTTTCTCATTATGGTTTGCAGATAAGGTAATGCGTAGTCGAGCCGTATTTTTAGCAACAGTAGGCGGGCGAATAGCTGAAATTAATATCCCCTGAGTGAATAGTTGCTGGCTTATTGCGACTGCCTTTTTACTGCTACCAACAAGGATAGGTTGAATAGCGGTATCAGACGGCATTAGCTCAATGCCCAGCTCTTTAGCACCCTGTTTAAACTGCATGATTAATGATTGTAATTTGTCTCTACGCCATTGATCTTTTTTGATGATCTCTAAACTAGTAAGTGTCGCTGCGGCGATAGCAGCTGGCATTGCGGTTGTAAAAATATGACTACGTGCGGTTTGGATTAAATATTCAATTAGCTCCTCAGAGCCTGCAATAAATGCTCCTGATGTACCAACTGCTTTGCCCAAGGTTGCCATTAAAATAGGCACGTCATCTTGATCTAAATGTTGTTGTTGCAGTAATCCACCCCCCGTTTTTCCTAACGTACCAAAGCCATGTGCATCATCAATCATCAGCCATGCGTGATGCTTTTTTGCGAGTATTGCGAGTTGCTTGACGTGTGCAATATCACCATCCATGCTAAAGACGCCATCACTAACAATTATCTGATTATCAACTTGCTTATTTTTTTTTCTTTGCGCCACTATTTGTCGTTCTAAAGAATCTATATCATTGTGTTGATAACGCTTAGTGGTCGCGTTTGCAAGTAATGCACCATCAACTAAAGAGGCATGATTTAAGCGGTCAGCATAAATAATATCCCCCTGTTCCGTTAGCGCATTAAGTACACCAATATTTGCCATATAACCTGTTGAAAATAATAAGGATCTCTCTCGACCTGTAAAATCGGCAAGATATTCTTCCAATGCTTGATGTGCTTTGCTGTGACCACTAATAAGGTGTGCAGAGCCACTGCCAACGCCAAAGCTATCAGCGGCTTTTTTAAAAGATGCGATAATATCAGGATGATTTGCTAGACCAAGGTAATCATTACTACAGAAATTTAAGACAGATTGACCGTCTATTTTCATGCGTGCTTGCTGTGGTGTTTCGGTGATGCGATGAGAGCGGTAGAGTTGTTGAGACTTTTTTTCTGCTAGCCAGTTTTGGATTGTGCTTTGCTTGTTTTTCATTTGAGGTATCATGCCATAAAAAGCAGGCAATAAAAAAGGCATCCGTAGATGCCTTTTTCAATGTTTAAGGATCTATACATCCCCTAAAACATAAGTTTTAGCCTTTCTTAATTAAGAAAGTAAACTTTTCGCCTTCTTGACCAGTTTCTAGTAACTCATTACCAGTTTGCTTACAAAAAGCTTCAAAGTCCTTTACAGAACCTGGGTCAGTCGCAATAATTCTTAATACTTGCCCTGACTCTAGCTTATTGATTGCTTTCTTCGCACGTAAAATAGGAAGAGGGCAGTTTAAACCGCTAGCATCTAATTCATCATTGAAATCGCTCATTGATATGTCTCCATGTATATTAGTTAAACCTGATATTCCCGACAACTTTATCATCAAAATGAACGGTTCGCACTCTTTTTATTGCGTAATATTTGTTAAGTAGATTAGAATTCTCGCTGGAGCTTGATAATTCAAGTTCGATTAACTTATAAACAAATTCAAGTAGAGGTTGTTTTGCAATTTAATTTCACCAAAATGCATGGTTTGGGCAATGATTTTGTTGTCATCGATGCGATTAATCAAAAAATTAAGCTCACATCAGAGCAAATACGGTTTATTGCAGACAGGCATTTTGGTGTCGGTTGTGACCAACTTCTCTTGGTTGAAGCGGCCGATCAAGACGATATAGACTTTCGTTATCGTATTTACAATGCAGATGGTGGCGAAGTGGAGCAGTGTGGCAATGGTGCGCGTTGTTTTGCTACCTTTGTGCGCGAACAAGGTCTAACTGATCAGAAAACGATATCGGTTATCACGATGAGTGGTAAAATTGTGTTGCAGGTAGAGGATGACGGGCAAGTGACCGTTAATATGGGTACACCTATATTATCACCTAAAAACATTCCTTTTATTGCGGAAGAACAGAAAAATCAATATGATATAGCGGTTTCTGATCGTAATATCTCAATTGGCGCGGTTTCAATGGGTAATCCCCATGCTGTTGTTCTTGTTGATGATATTGAGACCGCTCCAGTAGCCACCTTAGGCCCTTTAATACAGCAGAGTGAAGCCTTTCCAAATCAAGCGAATATTGGTTTTATGCAAGTTATTGATAAACGTCATGCGAAGTTACGTGTCTATGAGCGAGGTGCAGGTGAAACCTTGGCGTGCGGAACAGGTGCTTGTGCGGCAATGGTAGTGGGTTATCTGCAAGGGTATTTTAATACTTCGGTTGAAATCTCGCTAGTGGGCGGAAATTTATCAATTTTTTGGGCTGGAGGAGAAACCCCTGTTATGATGACGGGTCCTACAGCCACAATATTTACAGGAAGTATGACACTATGAGTTCTCAGTTAAATACACAGACTGACAATATGCTTGATGAAGATGATATAGCATCATACTTATATCAACACCCCGATTTCTTTCAACGTCATACGGAGTTGCTCGAAACACAATATATACCCCATCATAATACAGGAACGACGACCTCTCTTATTGAGCGTCAGGTTGGTGTATTACGTGACAAAAACAACCACTTAGAAGAGCAATTAAATGGCTTATTACGTGCCGCCCGTAGTAACGAGCAAATAGTCGTTCGTTTGCAACATTTGACCTTAAAGCTACTACGTTCGGAAGACCTCGATGAGATCATTACGATTTGTCAGGATGTTTTACGTAGTGATTTTAACGCCGACTTTGTTTCGATCCGCTTGATTAAAAAGAATGCACGAAAGAAAAGTCAGGCAAATATACACTTTATTAAGTCAGATGATGAAATTTTGACTCAGTTTGAGTCTTTGTTTAAAAATAAAAAACCAAAGTGCGGGAAATTATCATCAGAACAGCAAAAATTCTTATTTGCAGAGCGTACTGATGATGTGAAATCAGTGGCATTATTACCCTTGCAGTCTAGCAATAATCTTGGAATATTAGCATTGGGTAGCAAAGATGAAGCACGCTTCCACCCAGGAATGGGAACTGTATTTATTGCCCACCTTGCCGAATTGATTTCAGCGGCTATTACTCGATACGTGAAGTAGATTCTCCTTGAAAAAAGATAATCATCAAAAAACACAAAGGGAACTTTTTTATGATTACCTTCATTATGAAAAGCAATATTCCTCTCATACATTAAGTGCCTATCAGCGTGACCTTGCACAATTTTCTCAATGGCTTATTCATCAAGATATAAATAGTGATGAGAGCAAAAAAGAATCGTATCTTGATCAAGCCGATGAGCAGAGTATTCGTGCTTGGATAGCAGAGTTACACCGTAAAGGTCTTGGAGGCAAAACACTCCAACGTAAGTTGTCTAGCTTGCGTAGTTTTTACCATTTTTTGTTACGCGAAAAGTGCATCAATAAAAATCCTGCTATTGATATTCATGCACCAAAATCACCACGTAATTTACCTTCTACATTGGATGTTGATAGCATTAGCCGCCTCTTAGAAATGCCAACAGACAGTGTGTTAGCTATTCGAGATTGTGCAATTCTAGAGCTGTTTTACTCTTCAGGTCTGCGCCTATCTGAATTGGCTTCTTTAGACGTAGAGAGTCTTGATTTAGCAGAAAGTAGTTTAAGAGTGGTTGGTAAGGCGAATAAAACCCGTATTTTGCCTGTTGGGGAAAAAGCAAAAGAAGCATTGGAAAATTGGTTAAAACATCGTAAAGCAAATATAAATGTGTTGGCTTTGTTTACGAGTAATAGAGGTGAACGTTTGTCACACCGCTCGATTCAGTTACGTGTTAAATACTGGCAACAAAAACAAGGCTTGGAACAGCATCTTCATCCGCATAAGCTACGTCACTCATTTGCGAGTCATATATTGGAGTCATCAGGTGACTTGAGGGCTGTGCAGGAGTTGCTAGGACATGCTGATATTAGTACAACACAGATTTATACGCATTTAGATTTTCAGCATTTAGCAGCGGTTTATGATAAAGCCCATCCACGAGCGCGTAAGAAAAAAGATTAAATGAGTTTAACTATGCAGTGTTATTTGGTATAAAAACGGTGACTTACGAATATTACAGGAAAGAATTTGGGCGTTATAGTATTGGGTACAAAATAAAGCTGATGTGTTAACTTGTGACATTGTTGGATCAATAGAATTATTTATTAGGGGAATTAAGATGAAAATAGGACCAAGTACAATAGGCGCTGTCGTTTTTACTGCTGTTTCTGTTGCTGCATTCGGATGGATGGTGTTGAGACCTAAACTACCAGTACAAGCAGTAGGTTTTGCAATGCCATCCTCTGCCTCTGGGAGTACTTCTAGTACAGCAAGTTCAGCTTCGACAGATGCTTCGCAAGCTACTACAGATTCAGATAGTTCGTCAGTAGTAAAAAGTGAAAATGCTAACGTAGAGAATGCTGAAAAAACGGCAGAAGAATCAACTACGAATGATGCAAGTACGAGCACTTCAACGGAGACTGCCACAGAAAAAACGACAGAAGAATCGACTACGAATGATGCAAGTACGAGTACTTCAGCGGATACCGCCACAGAAAAAACAGCAGAAGAATCGACTACGAATGATGCAAGTACGAATACTTCAACGGATACAGCTGCGGAAAAAACAAGTGACTCATCTGGCGTTATGGATACTGAGTTAAAAAAAAACTCAAATAAAGCACTAGCAGCAGTAGCAAGTGCGGCAGTAGTAAGCGCCGTTGTTAATGGTGCTGAAGCAACAAAAACGGAAACAAGCACAGAGGAGTCGAGTGCTCCAACAGCATCGTCACCTGAGTCAACAGCATCATCAAGTACCGATCAAGCAAGCACAGACTCTTCTAGCACTCAACAGTCCTCTGAGACAAGCCCCGCTTCGGCTCAAGTAACGTCTAGCGATGCTCAAACAGAGCAAGCATCATCAGAAGAAACTACGCCTACAGCAGGGCAATCAACGGATGCAAGTGCGGCTAATGCAAATAGTGCTGAAGCAGAAAAAACTGAAAAAAGTGCAGTGGAGTCGAGTACTTCAACCGCATCATCGTCTGAATCAGTAGCGTCATCAAGTACCGATCAAGTAAGCGCAGCCACAGACACTTCTGCAGATCAACAAGCCTCTGAGACAAGCCCCGCTTCTAATCAAGTAACACCTAGCGACGCTCAAAAAGAACAAGCAGTGTCATCAGAAACGACATCTACAAATACACCATCAGCTACTCAGGCTCTACAACTAAAATCAGCCACGGGTACATCAGCAGGTGCTTATACAGTCGCGCCTAATGCCGTTGGTACAGTTGTTATTTTACATGGTTGTGACTACAAGCCTGAGGCAGAAGATAATATCGTACATGCTTTGCAAGACGGTTTACCAAAGGAAGGTTGGAATACACTTTCACTCGAGTTGCCTAATTTAAGCACATCCAGTAGCTATAAAGACCTTGATGCAATTATGCCTGATGCTGCCGCACGTATTGAATCAGCCATCGCGATGGCAAAAGAAAAAAGCCAAACACCAGTGGTTTTATTTGCTCATAGTTGTGGTGCTCAAATTGCCTTAGCATGGATGGAAGTCAAAGGGGCTGACTCCATTGATGGCTATATTGGTTTAGGTGCTGGTATCATGAATGCCTCTGCGGAGAATGCTAATCATCTACGCCTACCTTTAGAGAAAATAAAGTCTCCTCAGCTTGATATCTATGGCACTGCGGATAATGAGGCGGTATTGAAAACTGCGCCAGAGCGTTTAAGTTATATCAACAGAGCAGCTAACCCCGCTTCACGTCAGAAAAAAATTGAAGGGGCAGACCATAATCTCACAGGTAAAGGCAAAGAGCTTACCGCTATTGTTACAAAATGGTTGAATGAGCTTGCGTTTAAAAAATAGTCTATAGACATTCACTTAAATAATTACCCTTCGACTCCGCTCAGGGTGCAAGTCCCCTGAGCGGAGTCGAAGGGTATGGAAATTTAATATATGAAAGACTATATTTATATTTCTAAGTTAAAAGTCACCGCATAACTCCCCCCGCGCGGTGACTCATTCTCAAAAGTAGGGTAAGCTCCCAACTCCCTATAATTAAATAGTAACTGTTCAGATCTTCTCTGCAATTTGTCCGTTCAAGGAAAATTTCAGGAGAGAGGCGAGCAGTTATTTAACTCATCGATAAAAAATCATGTATTACCCTCAATCTTACGATGTCATTGTCATTGGTGGCGGTCACGCTGGCACAGAAGCTGCACTTGCTGCGGCACGTATGGGACAAGCAACACTACTACTGACCCATAATATAGAAACCATCGGGCAGATGAGTTGCAACCCCGCAATCGGTGGTATTGGCAAAGGGCATCTTGTTAAGGAAATTGATGCCTTAGGTGGTGCAATGGGCTTGGCAGCAGATAGGGGCGGTATCCATTTTCGCACCTTAAATTCACGTAAAGGCCCAGCGGTTCGTGCAACTCGCGCACAGGCAGATAGAGTCCGCTATAAATCGGCAATTCTTCAATTTGTTGAAAACCAAGAAAATCTCGATATTTTTATGCAGTCCGTTGATGATCTTATTGTCGAGGGCGATAAAGTCACAGGTGTGCGTACTGAAATGGGGCTTAGCTTTTCTGCAAAAACCGTTGTACTCACGGTGGGGACTTTTTTAGGTGGGAAAATCCACATCGGTTTACAGAATCATTCAGGTGGACGTGCGGGAGACCCACCTTCTATCGCTTTAGCAGATCGCTTACGAGAGCTACCTTTTCGGGTTGATCGCTTAAAAACTGGTACACCACCACGTATTGATGCACGTAGTGTTGATTATAGTCAACTACAAGAACAGGCAGGCGATACACCCACGCCCGTCTTTTCCTATATTGGCTCGCGTGATTTGCACCCACGACAAATATCCTGTCATATCACCCATACCAATGCCAAAACCCATGAGATTATTCATGGCGGACTAGATCGCTCTCCTATGTATTCAGGAGTGATAGAAGGTGTCGGACCACGTTATTGCCCATCAATTGAAGATAAAATAATACGCTTCGCCGACAAAGATAGTCATCAAATATTCATTGAGCCAGAAGGCTTGGATACCTATGAAGTTTACCCTAATGGTATTTCAACCAGCTTACCGTTTGATGTACAAATTGAGCTAGTACGCTCTATTGTCGGTTTTGAAAATGCCCACATCACCCGACCGGGCTATGCGATTGAATATGACTACTTTGACCCACGTGACCTTAAACCCACGCTAGAAACAAAGCATCTAAACGGTTTATTTTTTGCAGGACAAATCAACGGTACAACAGGGTATGAAGAAGCAGCTGCACAAGGTTTGCTCGCAGGTCTAAATGCTGCCTTACAAGTACAAGAAAAACCCGCATGGTCACCCAAACGTAGCGAAGCTTACATTGGTGTTTTAGTCGATGACTTAATTACGCAAGGTACATTAGAGCCGTATCGCATGTTCACCAGCCGTGCAGAGCATCGCCTGTTACTCCGTGAAGATAATGCCGATTTGCGTTTAACAGAAATTGGTCGTGAACTGGGGTTAGTTGATGATAGGCGTTGGAAGTTATTTAATGATAAGCGTGAGCAAATAGAAAAAGAAATGCAACGTTTTAGGGATATTTGTATACGTCCTGATGATATTAGTGCAGCAGAAAGTGAGGCACTTTTTAACGGCAAACTAAGTCGTGAATATCGTCTAAACGAATTATTACGCCGTCCTGATGTGAGCTACGATGCACTGGTTAATCTGGAATGTGTAGGCAACGTAGTGGATGACAAAAGTGTTGCAGAGCAAGTTGAAATCCAATTCAAATATGCAGGTTATATTGATCGGCAACAAAATGAAATCGACAAACAAAGTCGTAACGAAGAAACGCTGTTACCTGATGATCTTGACTACGATAATGTACGCGGTCTATCAAACGAGGCATTGCAAAAACTGGCAGATCAACGCCCTGTCAGTATAGGACAAGCATCACGTATTCCTGGGATTACACCCGCAACCATTTCTTTGCTATTGGTTCATCTAAAGAAAAATAGTTATAAAAAACAAGCGTGAGACAGCACTAATGACACTAGCACTTAATGAGTTGTGGGAGCAGGGATTATCCGCGTTAGGCTGTGATGCGAGTGAAGCACAAGTGAGCAAACTCAAGCAATATGTAGACTTGTTGCATCGTTGGAATAAAACCTACAATCTTACCTCAATACGTGACCCGCGTGAGATGATTCCTGTACATATCTTCGATAGTCTTGCCATTGCTTCTTATATTGAAGGGGATAATTGTTTAGATGTAGGGAGCGGCGGTGGACTTCCTGGTATTCCTTTAGCCATTATGCAACCGCAACGACAATTTACCCTGCTAGACACCAATGGTAAAAAAACACGTTTTATGCAGCAAGCAGTCATTGAGTTGGGTTTAGATAATGTAAATGTGCTGCAAACACGTGTGGAAGCACATAAATTCGACATTTTATTCGATACGATTATTAGTCGCGCCTTCGCGTCCGTCGTAAAGTTTGTAAAGACCAGCTCTCAGCACCTTGCTAAA
>QOAQ01000072.1 GCA_003972955.1 Aquificaceae bacterium | reverse complement strand
CTAGTTGGAATGGCAATAATGTTGGCGTTTCATTTACTGTATCTGATTTTTAACCTCTAATAATAATTCCAGTCTTCTAATGCTCCGTCAATATTATTTTGATGGGGTTTAGACATAAAAAAACAAACTAATAATAACTTTTTAGTCTGATTAAATTTACCGTTCAAATGGTTTGTTTTTCCAATAGTTTAATTTATTCATCATTATAAATACATAAATTTCAGGATGTCGTACTGAAACCTAAAAAGACTTGAGGGAATTGTCAAATGAATAAAACACTTATCACTACCGCTCTAATACTAACAGTAACAGCCTGCGGTGGTAACGGTGGAGGAAATGGTAATCCAACAACACCACATACTCCTCCTACAACAAATGGTAAATTTGAAACAATCCCAGCCGCACCAAGTAATTTGACACACAAATTAGCAATCGTATATTCAAAAACCAGTGAGCAAAATTTTTGGAATCCCACTAATTACTCACAACTGTTCCGAAGCGTGCAAACTCAAGCCATGATGGCAGGACTACCATACGATCTCATCAATGAAGATGACTTATTAGATATAAATAAAATAAAAAAGTATAAAACCTTATTATTCCCTCTTTTCTCTTATGTTAAAGAAAATCAGATAGAAAAAATTTCTAAGAATATTAAGACAGCCGTACAACAATATAATGTTGGTATTGTTACCGCAGGTAATTTTTTAACAAATACAGAAACAGGCACTGCTATTGCTGGCGATTCATATAGATACATGAAAGACATCTTGGGGATTAAACGTCTTGATGGCGCAGGACCGCTTAACTTTACAATAAAAACAACCGATGTTACTCATCCAGCACTTGTTAATGAATACAATAATAATGAAACTATTTTGAGTTACAGCAAAGATTACACCGATTATTTTATGCCTACGGGTGCTTATCCTAGTCGTATTATTGCTGAGCAAATTCTTAATGGTAGCCAAGTCGAAAATGAACTCATTGCTATTACAAACAAAGGAAGACATGCTCATTTTGCAACAGTGCAAGCTATGGCTGATGCAAATCTCTTATGGTCTATTTTACAGTGGAGCGTATGGGGCAATAAATCTCCAGCCACATTACAGATGGGACGAGAAAAAGCTTTATTCTCCTCGCGTACAGATATGGATCAAAGTATGTATGCCGAAGAGGTCGGCACTGTTGAAGTTCCGTTACTCAATCAGTTGAAAATCTGGAAAAATCGCTATAATTTTGTAGGTTCTTACTATCTCAATGTGGGAAATAGACCTTCCGAAGGAGAGTACACTGACTGGGGAGTATCTGCCCCATTGTATAAACAATATATACAACTTGGAAATGAAATAGGAAGTCATTCCTACACACACCCAGATAAAACTAATGAGCTAACAGCAAGCCAAATAAATTTTGAGTTCGCCAGCTCAAGAGCAATTATAGAAAATAAAATGGGCTTAAAAAATATAGGAGCCGCAGTACCTGGCAACCCAGAAAATTTGGCAACCTCCAAAAAAATCATCTCCCATGTAGACTACTTATCAGGAGGATATTCAGCACGGGGGTCAGGTTTCCCTAATGGCTTTGGTTTCTTAACCGCTGATTCAAATAAAGTTTATTTAAGCCCTAATATGTCTTTTGACTTTACCCTCATTGGCTTTCAACACAAAACACCTGCACAAGCAAAACAGATATGGAATACAGAATTTAACAACATCACAAAACATGCTAAACAAGCTATCATACACTGGCCTTGGCATGACTACGGACCAAATGATACTGATAATGCAGGATACACCTTGGATATGTATGAGGGTTTTATATCCAAAGCTAAAAACTATGGTAGCGAATTTCTTACGGCTAAAGACCTCTCTTTGCGTATAAAATCTTTCAAAAATTCAGCTGTCGATATTTCTCCTATTACAGGCAATAAAATTGTTGCTAAGGTAAAATCAAATAATAGCGGGCAATTCTCATTAAAACTGAATAAGCCAAAAATGATTAGCTCTGTAGATAAATGGTATGCCTACAACCAAGATACTGTATTTCTAAATAAAAATGGTGGTATTTATACCATACGATTAGGATCGCCTAAGGCGCTAACCCATATCACTAAATTACCCGGTAGAAGCAAGTTACTGTCTTTATCAGGAAATGGAGAAGATATAAAATTCAAATTTTCTGGCAAAGGCAAGGTTCAGCTTATAACGAAATGTACAAATCCGTCCTCTATAAAAATCAGCGGCGGACTTAGCACATACCAGAAAATTAACAGTAATAATATATCGTTAAACTTTCCTAGTAATAAAAGCTATACAGAAACTATTGTTGATATTACTTGCCCCTAAAAATTAACCTGAATTCCGTATTAACCTCACGGATTCAAGTATATAGTCTTTCATATATTAAATTTCCATTCCCTTCGACTCCGCTCAGGGAGCTAGCTCCCTGAGCGGAGTCGAAGGGAAATTATTTAAGTGAACATCTATATATATAAAGCCATGCCTGCATTTTTTGCTCGTGTGGCTTTCATCTTTTTAGATTATTGAATTAATAAAAAAAATAATCCCTCCTCATTAATAAAGATTAGCAATTTATACTTGTGAAAAAATCTAACATCCTATCTATAAATACGATGCTTTAATCCTGTATTAACATGAATAAAAAGCGTTTAGAGCCATACTTGTGTTTATTTCATAATGATACCTTAATCATGGAGAAGCGCGTGTTTGTATTCTGTTACAAAACTATTTCATTAATATCAATTTTCACGATATTTTTTGGCTTTGCCTATGCGATCCCCCCACCGATTAAAAATAGTTTGGATAATAAATCATCAATCGAAATACAAGTTAATAATAAGTCAAAAGAAATAGATAATGAAAAGTCCCACATAAATAAAGATATGGACAAAATAAAAATTAATGCTCTGACTATAGATGAAAATAAAAGTACTGCTGTGTTTTATGGGGCAAACTTGCCTACGGAAATACTTTCTCAATATAGTCGTATCATTGTCGAATCTGGGAATGTCAAACCTGAAGAACTTACTGCCCTACAAGCAAATAATAGCCGTGTATTTGCTTACGTGAGTATCGGAGAAGTATCGCCAAGCAGACCATGGTTTAAGAATATTAAAAAAGATTGGATATTGGGTGATAATAAAATTTGGGATAGTAAAGTCATGAATCTCGCTTCAACTGGGTGGCAAGATTTTATCTTAGACTCCGTAGTAACTCCTTTGTGGGAAGCTGGTTATAGAGGGTTGTTTCTTGACACAATGGATAGTTTTTATCTCTTTGCCAAAGACCCTAAAGAACAAGAAAAACAAGCCAATGCACTTGTAGCGTTACTTCAAAAAATACAGAAACGTTACCCAGATATTCGTTTTATTTCTAATCGTGGCTTTGAAGTATTACCGAGTATTGGAGATCAATTAGAAGCAGTTGTTGCAGAGTCTCTATTTGCGAGTTGGGATAATGGAAAAAAGATTTATAAAGAAACATCTGCCAATGATCAAGAGTGGCTCTTAAACAAGCTAAAAACCATTAAAAATAATGCATCTGTAGATATAATTATTATCGATTATGTTGAGATAGGAAAACATGATGATGCTAAAAAAGTCGCTAAAAAAATAGAAAAAGAAGGCTTTATTCCTTGGGTTTCAATACCTTCTCTTGATCTTGCGGGTGTTGGTAGCATAGAGCCTGAAATAAATACTTATTTACTCCTCTTTGACAGCAAAGTAGAAACAAATACCCCCCTTAAATTACCGAAGTATCAAACACTTATCAATAAGATTAAATCGCAAAAAAAAGTTTTAAAAACCCATGATATTCAAACAGGTATGCCGTTAGGTCATATGGGGGGGCGCTACAAAAGTATTCTTAGTGCTCTCCCTTATGAGAAACAGCCAGAGTTTTATAAAAAATGGTTGAAAAAACAAATAAAGGAAGGCGTTTCTATAAATATGTTGACTCCAAAATCTGCTATTCCTGACAAGGAGTAACAAATGAAAGTTACAAACGCGCCTAAAAAGCTATTTAACGTACCTATTTTACTCCTAATTACTGTTGTACTTTTATTCTTGCTGTTTGTTTTATTTCCTTGGAAAGCCGCTCATTATCTAAACTCTCAAGATACTAATTTACTTAAAGAACAATTCTCTAGTCGTTTAAAAACAGAGTATCACCAGATGCTCAATTCATCTAAAAATACTCCTGATGATGTGCTTACTTTTGCTGAGTCATTAAGAGATCATGGTCTGTGGAAAAATGCTATAACGCTCCTAAATAAAAAAATTGACACCTCCCAAATAAATAAACAACAACAGCAAAAATACGCACTTATCCTTCTCTATAGTAATGTAGATGCCTATCATTCATCTGGCAATAACGATAATCAAACCTCACAGATACATAAAGTACGTAAACAATTACTAGACTTAGAAAAATATAAGCAATTTTCCACCTCAGAATTACAAACACTTGCAGAACTCAGTAGCGATTTTAGCTTATTACCTCTCGCTAGTAGATTTTATTATCGTCTTGCAGAGAAAAGTATGAATTATCGTTCAGAATGGTTTTCTGAAGCTGGAAGAGCTTTTAATCAGGTTGAAAACTATAGCGATGCAGCAAAGGCATTTAAACTAGCTAGTGATTCCTCAAAGAAAGAAACCATTTATAATGAGTTTACTCATGACTGGTTGATTGCATTAATAAAATCTGATCAATTAGATCAAGTAAAAGCTTATCTAAATAATATAGAACAACAAATGCCTAACTCACTAAAGGTAATTGAAGCACTAGCTAATATCTGTATTCAAGCAGGTCTCCCCGAAAAAGCGAGTCATTTTTTTGCCTACCTAGCAAAAAATGATAGTACAGATCAACAACGCTGGTATGAAAAAGCATCTTATTGGGCATCTAAAGCTGAAGATTATAAAAATGCCACAAACTACCTGTCTAATGCCAGCAAAATAACAAGTAAAGATAATGATAAATGGTTCATCACACAACGTCAGATTGATATTTACGTAAAAGCTGAAATGCCCGAGCGCGCGTTGGAGCTTATTCTTCCTCTCGTTAATGACAACCCAAAAAATCTTAAATTAATCAATGAAGGCGTTAATATATCATTAAAAAACAACAATTTAAAAATAGCAAGCAAACTAAATAAAATGTATTTAGAGCAGGAACCTAATGCTCTGAATGCTTTAAATAGACAAGCTGATATCGAATTATCAAATAAACAATATAAACAGGCTGTCAACTATTTAAAAAGAGTGATAAGAATTAAACCAGACTCATTAAAACCTCGGGAACGTTGGGCAGATATAGAGGAGCAAGAAGGTAACCATGAAATTGCTAAAGACCTTTGGCAATGGATTTATAAATACAGCAATAATAAGAAACATTTACAAAAGGTAATTAGTATTGCTCAAGCTAATATTAATGGTAGTGGCTTAGAAATATTACAACAGATTGCACGTGAGGACGAGTTACCTAAACAAGCTGCTTATGATGTATTTTTCCACCTGATTAAAAAGAATAGAAAAAAACTAGCCGAACAATTTTTACAAAAATATTTAACTACACATAAACCTGATAAGTCTTTATTAAAAACCCTAGCTAAGTGGTATAGCGGAGAAAAACGCTATACTAAATCTCTAAAAACTTGGAATAGAATTGAGAAAAACTATGGTGTAACAAGAGCAACAAGTTTAAATAAATTTGAACTGTTTTGGTTACTTAAGAAAAAAAGAAAAGCATATAAGCTTTGGGTAAAAAATAAATCTTTCTGGAATAAAAAAGCCAACAGAAGGCAGTTGGCAATTATGGCCGAAGTAGCGTGGAAGTATAAGCATAATCGACAAGCCCTTTCCTACTACAAGCGTCTCATAAAGAAGAAATATAGACGTTCATTACGTGAACGTACTTTCCAATATATGCGTATTGCTTTGCTTCAGAAAAAGCTTGGACAAACAAAGTCAGCTTTAAATACATTTCGTAACGGGTTTATAAAAACCTCAAGCCCTGAATTACTAATTAATGGCTTACAACTTAGTTTTGATCGACATGATAAACATAGTTTTAAAACACTCACAGCTTTAACTAAAAAACGTAGATCAAGAGTGAAATCACGGGCACGCTATTGGATTTTGCAAGCAGCCCAAGCGCAAAGAAATAAAAGCTATAAAACAGCGCTTAGATATTACAAACGTGCTCTATTATTAAAACCAAAATCACATGAAGCTCATGCAGGGATTAGAGCTATCAAAAAAATTACTACAAAGCACCGTAAACGTAAAAAAGTTGCTATGAATAAAGCCAAGAGGAAATATAATCCTAAAGAGATTAATTCCGTAATAAATAGTTTTAATAAAAATAGCCAGCTTGTAAGTTGTAATATGTCTGTAGATAGCAAGCACAAAAAAGCTCATCATAATGAGATTGATCTTGTTATAAAACAATTTAATCGTCATGCAACTACAAAAAAAAACCTCCCTAATAGCTCATCGAATGTATGCCATGCGTTTATTTCTATTCAAGTCCTGTCGAGGAGCGTATAAAAAGAGGAAGTGATTTCAGGATCTGTATCCGTATTATTTTGATGAATACAATGAGCTTTCTATAAAATCCTTCGGTATTAGCGGTAGTTCTATTGCTTCATCAAACCAAATATCTAAGGGCTGATCAAAACCTATATTGTGCATATAGTTATACAGTGCTCTTTTTAAACCCTTGCCTAGCATATCGTGATTAGCATTGGTGCTATCAATGAATTCAATATCATTGTTGGCAAAAGGAGCATATTTAGGTGGTGTTAAGACTACATTATATTCCTCTGGATTTAAGCCTACTGGACTATGAATTGTGGCAGAAAATCTGTGCCAATAGGCAGAATGAAAACACTTGTTAAGCATTAACTGGCGAACATACTCTAATGATAAAACAGTTTCTGCTTCTGTTTGTGTAGGAAAACCATACATAAGATAAGCATGTACTAAAATGCCCGCATCAGAAAAACTTTTGGTGACACGTGCTACTTGTTGCACGGTCACACCTTTTTTCATTAGTTTTAACAGACGATCAGAGGCGACTTCTAAACCACCACTAATGGCAATACAACCAGAGTCGGCAAGTAATTGGCATTTTTCAGGAGTGAATGTTTTTTCAAAACGAATATTACCCCACCACGTAATCACTAAGCCTTTATCAATAATTTTTTGCGCCATTGCAAACAGTACTTTAGGCGGCGCAGCTTCATCCACAAAGTGAAATCCTGTTTGCCCCGTTTCAGCGATAAGCTCTTCAATTCGTTGTACCACAATATCTGCCCCCGCTTCATCATAGCGACCAATATAGTCGAGGCTAATATCACAAAAACTACATTTCGACCAATAACATCCATGAGCGACTGTAAGCTTATTCCAGCGCCCATCACTCCAAATACGATGCATGGGATTAAGCATTTCACAGAGTGATAAATAGTCATTTATTGGCAGACCATCATAGGTGGGCGTACCAATATCTTTATGAGCAACATCTTTAAAGTCTGTATTATTTGCATAGATAATTTTACCGTTATCACAATAAAAAGTACGCACTAAATTCTCGTATGAACAGTTACCTTTAAGATGTGCAAATAAATTTAATAACGGACGCTCACCATCATCCAATAAAATATAATCAATAAATTCAAATAGACGCAGATCTTTAAGATTGCGTAATTCTGTATTGATATAACCGCCACCTAAGATAATTTTTATATCAGGTGCTATGGCGCGACAGTGTTTAGCAACTTGTAGTGCGCCCAACATATTCCCAGGAAAAGGCACGGTGATACCCACCACATCAGGACTTTCATCCCTAAGATACTGCTCAAGCAGGTGCTGCAAACCTTTTTCAGTATAACGAGGAGTATCGCCATTTAAGGTATTATACAGATCATCAAAAGATGGGTTTGAAGCAGCTAGGCGTTCCCCATAACGTGATATTTCAAAATGAGGATCAACACCATCATGGATCACGTCCACTAAATCATCAATAAATAACGTTGCTAGATATTTAGCTTTATCTTGTGTACCTAAATCACCAAATGCCCACTTAAGCACATCTCCTGAAGCCTCTTCCATATCACTTAAACCATCAAACTTAGGACCTTCAGGGAGAAATTTTCGCGATGATATGCGTAGGGCTAGACTAGGATCTTTGCCCTGTAGAAAGCGAATGGTAGGTTCAATACAGCTTTTGATTTTTTCAAAGTGGACTAAAAAGTGATAAATTGAATCAGGTAGCTCATCGTCATCAACCTCGGAAAAATTATCTTCGACCTGATCGATAATTTCATCTAAGCCATCACGCGTCAGCATCGTCAACAATAATTCAATTGCCATATCACGTTGTACCGTGTCATAGCCTTGTTTACGTAAAAATCCTGTCAAATACGCCGTTGCAGGGTATGGCGTATTTAATTGTGTCATGGGTGGAGTGAGGAGGAGTGTTTTCATTATTATTCGTCACATTTAACGATCTTGAGGAAGCACTACTTTTATTGAAGATGAAAACTCAGCGATTTCTTGTTGCGAGAATTTGCTATAAACACGAGTGTTAGCAGCGGGTTGATAGGCAAGACTGACTCCTTCACGATAATCAGTTTTAGGACGAATAGGTCGTGGTGCAAAGCCTCCTCCGCAATTAGGACAAACATTCCGCAAAATATTATCTACGCAACTTTTACAAAATGTACATTCATAAGTGCAAATACACGCATCCGTTGCATCAGCAGGTAAGTCTTTATCACAAAATTCACAGTTTGGGCGAAGCTCTAACATATAAATAACTCCTCAAAATCAAACGATACTTACTTTCACACCTGCTTTAGATGCAATATCAATAAAATCTGGGAATGAGGTATCTACATTTTCACAATCATTAATAACAATACTACCCTGAGCACATAAGCCCGCCATTGCAAATGACATAGCGATACGATGATCGCCATGACTATCAATTTCTCCTGAACTAAGCTGACTATTTTGTATAATAATACCATCAGGCGTTGGCGTAACATCTGCGCCACAAGCGAGTAAACCATCAGCCATAACTTGAATACGGTCACTTTCTTTTACTCGTAACTCTTCTGCGCCTGTTAAAACTGTTGTTCCTTCGGCAAAACATGCCGCGACAAAAATTGATGGAAATTCATCTATGGCTAAAGGCACTAGCTCTTCAGGAATATGAATACCTTTGAGCTTCGCAGAGCGTATACGAATATCAGCAACAGGCTCGCCGCCAACTTCTTTCTCATTGGAAAGCGTTATATCCGCGCCCATAAGACGCAGTATATCGATGACACCTGTACGTGTCGGGTTTACACCTACGTGTTCGAGGGTTAAGTCAGAGCCTTCAGCAATACTTGCCCCTACCATAAAAAAAGCGGCTGATGATATATCCGCAGGTACATCAATATTTGTTGCTGTTAATTTGCCACCACCTTGTAGTGACATTCGATTACCTTCTGTTATCACCTCATAACCAAAGCCACGTAGCATACGTTCTGTATGGTCACGTGTTACCGCAGGTTCGGTTACCGATGTTTCCCCTTTAGCATACAAACCTGCTAATAAAATAGCCGACTTAACCTGAGCGCTTGCCATGGGTAAATCATAATGGATACCTTTAAGGTGGCTATTGCCTTTGATGGATAAGGGTGGTGTACCCGCCTCATTGGTTTCAATCGTTGCTCCCATTTGAGTTAATGGCTTGGTAATACGACGCATTGGACGTATTGAAAGTGAGGCATCACCAATGAGAACAGAATCAAATGATTGCCCTGCCATAACCCCCGTTAGCAAACGCATGGCTGTGCCTGAATTCCCCATATCAATAGCATCAGCAGGTGCTTTTAAACCGTTAAGACCAACTCCTTGAATAGAGACATTGCCATTTTCAGGACCATTAATCGTCACCCCCATGTTGCGAAATGCTTTGATTGTCGCTAAACAATCCTCACCATTTAAAAAGCCTGTGACCTCTGTTGTACCCTCAGCAAGAGACCCTAGCATAATGGAGCGATGTGACATTGATTTGTCACCTGTCACACGAATTGATCCTGTTAATATTCCATTAGGTTCGGTTTTGAAAATAACTTGTTTGCTCATGCTTGTATCTCTATATATTCTTTATAAAAGGGAAAAATCATTCTTTATTCACATACTTATCACGCACTATTTTGGCATGTAAAAAAGCATCTAATAAGGCATCACCATCTTCTTCGATGATTAAATCAGCGAGGTCAGCTAAATTTTGTTGGAAATCATCCAAGGCAGTTAATACAGCGGGTTTATTTTCAAGACATATATCACGCCACATCACAGGGTCACTTGATGCGATACGGCTAAAATCTTTAAAGCCACCTGCTATATAATGAAAAACCTCGTCACTCACTGCCGACTCTGCCAAGCTATTAACAAAAGAAAACGCGAGTATATGAGGAAGATGACTGGTTGCGGCGAGTACCGCGTCATGTTTACCCACTTCCAATATTTCTACTTCTGCACCGACAACTTCCCACATATCACGTACTTTTTTAAGCGCGTCAGCACTGGTATTTTCAAGTGGGGTGAGAATGATTTTATGGTCGATATATAAATCAGCAATAGCCGCTTCGACGCTACTTTTCTCACGTCCAGCAATAGGGTGTCCAGGAACAAATTGTGCAGGTACATCGCCAAAGGCAGCTTTTGCCGCAGCAACGACACTGCCTTTGGCACTCCCTGCATCGGTAATAATGGCACCGTCTTCAATATGATCGGCAATATTTTCAAAAACCGTTTGCATTGCCCCCAGTGGCACTGCCAATAAAATCATATCTGCACCCTTTACCGCTTCTGCTGGGTCAAGGGTGTAACGGTCAATAACGCCTAAATCAACCGCTCTTTGCAAATGTTTAGCACTACGACTACAGCCAACCACCTCTTTACAATATCCTGCTTTTTTTAAGGCTAAGGCAAGTGAGCCACCAATAAGACCCACACCAAAAATAGTCAGTTGGCGAATCATGACGGATCAGCCTGAGAAGGATTTTTTGATAACACCTTATCTAAGGCGGATAAACAACGTATATTCTGCACTTCTGTACCGATGGTAATACGTAAATGTTGATCTAAACCATAATTAGCAACAGGACGAACAATAACGCCCTCGCGCAATAAATCATCAAAGATTGGCATAGCATTTTGCCCCATATCAACCGTAATAAAGTTTCCAGCCGTCGGGATAAAATCTAAACCACGCTCCTTACAAGCCGTTTTCCAAAAAGCTAAACCTGCTCGATTTATATCTGCACAATTTTTCACATGCACGTCATCATCAAGCGCCGTCGTTGCTGCGATAAGTGCGGCGGTATTCACATTAAAGGGCTGTCGCACACGGTTTAATAAGTCAGCAATTTCTTCATGACACACCGCATAGCCAACGCGCAAACTGGCAAGACCGTATATTTTGGAAAAGGTACGGGTGACAATTACGTTAGGATAATCTTCTAAATACGCTAGGCTATCAGGATATTCAGCTTCATCGACGTATTCAAAATATGCCTCATCCATGACAACAATGATATGACTTGGGACTTTAGCAAAAAATGCGCTTAATGCTGTTTTATTAAGCCAAGTTCCCGTGGGATTATTCGGGTTAGCAATAAAAATAACACGGGTTTTATCGCTTATTAATGCCAGCATTGCATCGAGATCGTGACCGTAAGGCATCGTTGCATGATCTTTTGGATAGGCTGCTGCAACCTTGCTCACTGCACCGACGGCTTGTGTCGCGATAGGATAAACGGCAAATGCATATTGAGAGAAAATGGCCTCCCTGCCCTCACATAAAAATACCCGCGCGATCATATCTAAAATATCATTAGAGCCATTGCCTAAGGTGATTTTCTCTTGTGCAACTGCTAGTTTTTTTGCTAACGCTTGTTTTAAGGTAAAGCCATTGCCATCAGGGTATAAAGCCAGTTCTAAATCTTCCTCAAGTGCCTTTAATACCGTACTGCTCGGTCCTAATGGATTTTCATTGGAGGCTAATTTGAGAATATTGCTTATACCCAACTCGCGTTCTAATTCTTCGATTGGTTTGCCTGGCTGATAAGGGTTCAAGCCCTGAACACCTGCAACAGCAAGGTTACTAAATTTATTTGTCATAGTTTTTTCTAATATTTTTGCTAGTGGTATCAATCTGCGATTTTGCGCTCTATTACCGCACCCTTCGACAAGCTCAGGGAGCTAGTTTATTGATTTTAAAGAATGGCAGTAGGATAAGAGCCTAATATACGAAACAATTCAGCTTCTTGTTCTAATTCGAGTAAGGCGGATTTAACATTTTCATCCTCTGCATGACCTGCAATATCCATAAAAAACAGATATTCCCAATTTGTATTTTTTGAAGGACGTGATTCAATCCGCGTCATATCCAAAGCGTGTTTAGAAAGTGGTTCTAACAGATGATATAAGGCTCCGGATTTATTATGAGCAGAGATTAATAATGTTGTTTTATCATTACCACTGGGTGTTACATCGTGATGACCTATCACTAAAAAACGCGTAGTGTTATTGACATTATCTTCAATATTTTCTTGCAGGGTATGCAACTTATATAACTCAGCAGCGACCTGCCCCGCTATTGCCACGGCATCTGGCTCACTTTTTGTCATACGTGCGCCCTCCGCATTACTCGAAACAGCAACACGATTTGCATTTGGCAAATTCGCATCTAACCATTGTCGGCACTGCCCTAAGGCTTGTTGATGTGCATAGACTGTTTTTACATCATCAAAATGTAATTCTGCTGAGTGACACATCAAGCTATGATGAATGGGCAAATGAATTTCACCGCAAATTTTTAATGTAGACTGCACAAATAAATCAAGGGTATGAGAAATAACACCCTCAGTAGAGTTTTCGATGGGCACAACACCGTAATTAACCGTACCTGCTTCTACCTCTCTAAAAACCTGAGAAAGCGAGGCTAAAGGCAACATTTTTACACCATCACCAAAATGTTTTTGCGTTGCCGCTTGGGTGTAAGTCCCCTCAGGGCCAAGATAAGCAACACTTAAACATTGCTCTAAACCAAGACAAGACGAAATGATAGAGCGATAAATACGTGTGATTTGCTCATCACGCAACGGCCCTTTATTCAGCGCTACCATACGCCGTAAAATTTGCGCCTCGCGCTCAGGGCGATAAAAACAAATATCCGTCTCCCCTGCCGCACGCTTAACTTCTCCCACTTTTTCCGCACATTTAGCGCGTTCTGAGAGTAGCTCTAAAATTTGTGTATCTAAAGAATCGATACGCTCACGTATATCTAATAGTGCTGTCGTAGATGGATTACCATCACTCATTTATAGCCACCCGAAAAGAGAACAAATAAAGAATAGTGATTATATGTATTTAATGGCTTATTAACAGTAACACTTTCAACTAAGGTTATTTAATCTAAAACCTAAACCCGTGACTTCACTACAGCACAGTGAATAAGCCATTGATTCATCACAGGTTTAGGTAAACCTGCCACTATTTTTCACGAAGTAAGAGCTAATAGTTAACCTATTGCGTCGATCTTCGTAAAAAATAGCAGCAGTTTGCAAAAAACTAAAGCACACGCAATTTCAATACACCCTCAATTTCTGCTAACTCCATTTCAACTTGCTGAGAAATTGTCGAGTCTACATCAACAATACTATAGGCAAGTTCTCCTCGTGAATCATTGATCATTTGGCTGATATTAGTGCCTGTCTTCCCTAAAATACGTGAAACTTGTCCTAGCATATCAGGTACATTTTTATTGATGATGGTAATACGTGTAACGCCTTTTCGAGGAGCCTCTACATTAGGTAGGTTGACGGAGTTTTTAATATTGCCGTTTTCCAAATAATCTTTCACCTGCTCTGCCACCATAATCGCACAGTTTTCTTCAGCTTCTCTGGTTGATGCGCCGAGATGTGGTAGCGTAACAACACGATCATGTCCATTGAGTAGATTAGATGGGAAATCACAAATATAAGAATACACCTTACCACTGTCTAAGCCTTTACAAACAGCCTTGTCGTTTACAATACCGTTGCGTGCGAAATTTAAGATAATGACATTATCCTTCATCGTTTGCAGGCTTTCTTCATTGATTATATCTTTGGTGGCTTCTACTAAGGGCACATGAAAGGTAATAAAATCTGCCTCTTCTAATACTTGCTCTAAATTTTTAGCTTTTTCAACGTTTGCATCTAAGCCCCATGCGTTGTCGATAGAAATACGGGGGTCAAAACCGATAACTCGCATCCCTAAAAGCCGTGCAGCATTTGCAATTCTTACACCTATTGCACCTAAACCAATAACACCAAGGGTTCTGTTGGGTAATTCAAAGCCGCCAAAGTTTTTCTTACCTGCTTCGACTTGTTTATGAATTTCTTCATCCGTTCCTTGCAGGTTTTTGGCAAAATTATGCCCTGCTACTAAATTACGACACGACATTAACATCGCGGCAATAACTAACTCTTTTACCGCATTGGAATTAGCTCCTGGTGCATTAAAGACCACCACACCTGCATCGCTCATTTTATCAAGTGGGATATTATTAACCCCAGCACCTGCTCGTCCCATCGCCTTTAATGATTTAGGAATATCATAGTCGTGCATATTATTTGAGCGTAATAAGATTGCATCGGGATTATTATCTTCCTCTGAAATACTGTATTCCGCACTGGGTAATAGGCATAGACCTTTTTCTGAAATATTGTTTAATGCCAATATATTGTAAGACATTTTTTCTCCTTAAATGCTCGCGCTACCTATCCGTAGTAGCTTTATTTTTTAATTATATTTTTTATTAGGTAGAGACAAGACATGCCTTGCCTCTACAGAAAGGGGTTAATTACCCATACTTTGCTTCAAATTCAGCCATAAATGCAATCAAGGCATCGACACCTTCTTCTGGCATAGCATTGTAAATACTTGCTCGCATACCACCCACTGAACGATGCCCTTTAAGCGTCACTAAACCATTCTCTGCTGCTTGCTCTAGGAAATCAGCATCTAAATCTGAATTACCTAAGGTAAAAGGAACATTCATCCATGAGCGACAATTTACATCCACAGGGTTTTTATAGAAATCAGAGGCATCTATCGCAGCATAAAGCTTGTCTGCTTTGCGTTTATTAATTCCTCCCATCACTCCAATACCACCGTTCTTTTTAAGCCATTTAAACACAAGACCTGCGATATACCAGCTATACGTTGCAGGGGTGTTATACATAGAGTCTGCTTTAGCCTGTATCGCGTAATCCATCATCGCGGGTGTACCTTCAATGGTTTCACCAATTAAATCATCACGTACAATGACGATGGTTAATCCTGCTGGGCCGATGTTTTTTTGTGCGCCTGCATAGATTAGAGCAAACTTAGAAACATCAATAGGACGTGATAAAATAGTAGAGGACATATCCGCGACTAATGGCACATCGCCTGTATCGGGTATAGAGTGGAACTCAACCCCTGCGATGGTTTCATTTGGCGTGTAATGCACATAGGCGGCATCTTCATTCAAATTCCAAGACTCAACATCAGGAATGGACATAAAGTTACTGTTCTCACCTGTTGCAACGACATTGACATCACAATATTTACTTGCTTCTGCAATTGCTTTTTTTGACCATGCGCCTGTATTAACGTAATCAGCAGTCTTTTTACCACGCAGTAAATTCATTGGGATAGCCGAGAATTGACTGCTCGCGCCACCTTGTAGAAATAGCACTTTATAGTTATCAGGAATCACCATTAACTCTCGAAGATCAGCCTCAGCTTCTGCCGCGATTGACATATACTCTTTACCACGATGACTCATTTCCATTGGCGACATACCGCTGTCATGCCAATCTAGCATTTCACTACTTGCCTGCTCCAATACTTCTTGCGGAATCATTGCAGGACCTGCACTAAAATTATACTTACGACTCATTATTGTTCCTCAGTTGCTTTTCATTTAAAAAGGGGGAATTATTTTTTTCATTATAATTGACTACATGACGTACATAAGTGACGGGGGTAGCCAATGAAATATTATGTTCAATTGATGCCAGATACACTGTTTTTACCATTTTTTGTCGTGTAGAAATTAACGCATCAACCTCTTTTGTATAGTAATAAAATGACCATTGCACCGCATGATCACCTGTATCATCGATGGCTAATTCCATATCATATTGGTCTTCAAAGAGTATATCTGCATCTGCTTTTGCCATTTCGTATGCAGAGGTAAACATTTTCTCAATATGAGAAACCTTACAATCGTAGCCTATTTTGAAAGTTATTTTTTCTCTAAGTCCTCTCGCAGAGGCAAATTTTGATAAATTGTGGATAGTTAAATCACGTAAACGCGAGTTTCTAATCATAATACGATGATTATTAACCTGATTTAAAATGACGGTATGAAACATTTTAGTACGATAAACTACGCCAATAATTGCACTATCACCACTACTTTCTAATTCAATAACATCCCCTTCGGAGAGCATATCACTGTTTAAAATAATAATACCGTGGAAAATATCAGGCGCCCAAATAGAGGAGGTTAATGCCAGAAAAACACCAATAAAACCAATAACGCCCCCTGCTTCAAGCAGAGAATTAAAGCCTAAAAAATGAATGGTGCTGATAAGCGCAATAATAGCTATAAAAATACTGCTAAACACACTCAAAAGACGGGTTTGATGCGTAGGTACTTGCCGCTCTTTACCTTCTACTTTCCGTATTTTCCCATACTGGCGTAAGATCAATAGATGAATTAAGTGCATCAATAAATAAGCGAGATAAACAATCGCCAACACTGACACTAATTTAATCGCTAATGCCTGATCTTCCTTATTTTGATAAAAAATATAGTAGCCATACACCACAATAATCAGCAAATTTAGCGCTCGAAACGTCATCACTTTACGGGAGAAAGTAGGCACTTTAGAGGGGTCGGGGTAAACCAGTTTTAAACTCTGTGGCGCAAAGATCAAGAGAAGAATATTAACGGTCAATAAGATATAAGCAACTGAATCTAGTTGACTTAGAATATTTTGTATCATGTCAACTCAACCCATAGCAAAAAAATTGATTATGATAATTTTTAAGAAGGACTTCAATACATCATTTGTTTATTCGAGATGCCTTTTCACCACCAAATGTTGCCTCAACTATAGTCTTTCATATATTAAATTTCCATTCCCTTCGACCCCGCTCGGGAACTAGCTCCCTGAGCGGAATCGAAGGGGAATTATTTAAGTGAATGTCTATAGCAACAAAGTTTGGAAGTATTGAGCAACTACTGACACTCTGCCCACCAGCAACCCGCTGTATCTTCTTGGAAACGCATTGCAGCATCATACTTAGGTGCATCGATACGTGCTTGGTTGATATATTCTTTAATACCAAAGAAGCCAAAACGGTTAAAACTTTGTGGTGAGGTGAACAACATAAATTGTTTGCCACCGCGTTTTTTCCACTCACTAAGCAAGGTGGTATAAATATCCCCCATACGCGCATCTCTATTGGCAGCAGCAAAAAAGTTTTGCAGACTATTTTTCTTTGCAGCAGAAATTTCAGGGTCACCAAAAATAACTTTTAAGTGTTGACCACCTTCGTAGGCATATAAATCAACCCCAAACTCATTCGCTACGGTTACTTGATTAGAAATCAGATGGGTAATAGCACTTACCGAGTCAGTATCACCTTGTTTAGCTGTTGTACTAGCGGTAGATGTATAGGTTGAATTCATGACCTTAAAGACGTCACCCAAAGAAGTCGCTTCGGTGAAAACAATAGGTACAACATCGGTATCGCTACATTGCGCAATCGACACATCCTCATCACCTATTTTACGGCTACGCGCCCAACACCCATGAATATACGGTGCTATGGCTAACACATCAGTATCATCAGAGGCATCGTTATAATCCAGAATTTCACGACTGGTCGCATGTGATTTATGATTTGAAGCAATAATACGCACTAATTGTTTTGTACCACCAAAGACACTTTCAAAGCGTTTAAAGACTTCGACTGAGCGTTTTGAGTAATAACGTACCCGTGCGGTATGATCTTCGTTTCTAAACTTCATTTTGGGCTTATTTAAACCTAATTGATAGCCCATTTCTAAGGCATATTGTGAGCCCCAGAAACCTCCATTCCAGAATTCATTGGTATATTCAATATGTACTTTCAGTGATTTATCTAAGTGGGTTTTTAGATAGGTCGCATATTTATCAATATAGTCATTATCCGCATTAAAAGGCATCGTATACCAAGGGTGTGCTTGCAATAAATTAGCTAAGGCAACGGTTACTTCAAGTGGTACGCCAAAACGCTCGGTCACAATCGTTTTAAATGATCCTCCCCAACTTGCATCAGAGATTTTAGCAATATCATTCCAGTTTCTAGGATGTGTTAAACAACTATTATAAGCCGCTTTAGCCTCGTTTACTGCGGTTTCTGCTGCCGCAATACTATCTGCTGCTGATGATCCATCTGCAATCAAATCAGCTAATGTTTTCTTTGCGCTTGTTAAACCATTCGTTTCTGTCAAACAAGGGTTGATACTATTAGACTCAGGACGACGCGGAGTGGCTTCCATAAAATTCATCATGCGTAACACCCGAAAATCTTTATGAAAGTTAAGGTAATCAGGATTAAATACAATCGCATTGCGGTCGTATTTCAATACATCTAAAAAAGCAATATAGGGCTTATCATCAGAACACTGACGGCTTGATTCAACGCGCTTAAACGGATTACCTTTACAAATACCTCCAGGCATAATAATACGGATATTACGCAGTGGATCGCTAGCATCTATTTTAGTTAAAAAGATCTCAACACCGTGAATACTTTGTGATTTTGACAACGGCTTAATATCGACCGTTAAGTGACCTTCCTCAACGGAGTGTTTATTACTTGCCATACCGCTAAATGATATATCCCCCTTACCATCATACAGCACATGATAACGTCCTGCGGGTGCTGCTCCTGCGGGCATAAACTGTAAAATACGTGTTTTTGCGTATTTTCTGTCCCCTTGTGAGGCACAACTTGCAGGTAAATCTAACGGCCATCCTGCTCTGTCATAACTAATATCAGTACAAGAATCTTCTTTAAAAGGACGTGACACACGAAAAATATCCGCAAAAGGCAGTGGCTGATAAATACCATCGGCTTCTGCTTGTGGTGTTTCTAAATTAATCCCTAATGAGCGGTTGAGTGGTAAAGTATCAGGCTTAAATAGCGCTTGCTCAAGTTGCTCTATAGAAAAGTGAGCATTGATACTCGTTGCATTCGCAGGGTTTAAATCAGTTAGTAGCAAGGGGAGGTGTTTAAAAATAGGATTTTTTGATGTTTTAACTAAATGCTCAATACTCACAGGAAGATTGCTAGGGCTAATACTACCGATCTGTTTACCTGCAATACTAAAGTCAATATTTGTACTGGCTTGATAATCAAATAAACCATACTTATCAGTTGTGCCTGACTTACTTCCAGAATGATAGGCAACCCCCTTCACAGGCTTACCATTTAGCGTCAATATTTTTTCTTTTTTAGAACCAATTAAAGTAAGAAAGGTAGGCGATTTTATATATTTATCCCCTGTATCAAACTTCTTATATAACTCAGGCAACTCCTTGATTATTGCACTGGGGTTTTCTCCCGAATTAACAACTTGGGTTAATGTAGTAGGTGTCGAAGTGGCGATGGTTTTAGATGATAATTTACCTAATATCTCACTATCTAACGAGAAAGTAACATCCTTACCTTCTTCGTAATCAAATACTCCCGAAGACCCCGTAATACCTGTTTTTGCGCCTGAACGATAGCTAATGCCTGATAATGGCTTGCCATTTACCGTTAAAGAACCATGTTTAATCGTTACTTTAGGTTTATCATCACCGCCACCACAGGCTGAGAGGGAGAAAAGTAAGATAATAAAGAGTAAGCTTAGCGGGTTTAATCGTGCCATTATCATTAATTCCTATCATTGAATTATCTTATACATATTTATTAATACAGGTATTACGACCAATTTTATCTCACTATGTTCAAATATTAAGACAGTTACAGCAATCCATCATACCTTCTATTTTTATTATAATCTTAAAAAAGTGATTTTATATCAAGATACAAGTTTTTTATAATAAACGATCAACCATCAACTGAGCTGAACTAACCCCGCGAAACTCATTCACATCGAGCTTATATAATAAATGCACTATCGCACCCTGCTCTGGCCATTCATCCAAATTTACATTAAAAGCAATAGCATCGACCGTTGTGGCTGTTTTCTCTTGATTCTCCATTAAACGCAATACCAATTTTACATGAGCATTTTTTAGAATACGCTTTTGCATGATTTCAAAATAATTATCAAAGACAGGCGCAGGAAAATGTTGCCCCCACGGTGCGGCAAAACGTATTTGATCGGCACTATTAAGATTAAGCTCGTCCCGTTGCAAAGCTCCATCACTTAATAACTTTTCTTGGAAGATAGACGCATCACACTGTTCTGTAATCGCAGTGGTAATTGCCGCTATAAATTCTGGCAATTTACTTTCTGCCATACTCAAGCCCGCTGCCATTGCATGTCCACCAAATTTATCGATCAACTTAGGATTTTGCGTTGCAACTACATCTAAAATATCACGTATGTGCAAACCAGAGATAGAACGTGCAGAGCCTTTAATAATACCTTCATCCCCTGGTGCAAAAATAATGGCAGGGCGATGATAACGCTCACGAATACGTGCCGCTAAAATCCCTATAACGCCTTGATGCCAATCATCTTTATATAAACAAAAAATG
>QOAQ01000127.1 GCA_003972955.1 Aquificaceae bacterium | reverse complement strand
CTATGGCTACTTCTTTAAAAGTTTTGCCTTTATTTTGCAGGTCAAATTGTTTTCGTTTTAGATCCTGCTTTTCTTGAGCAGGATCTATTCCTTTTTGCACTTTTATATGGGCTTCATTTCGGAGTATGCGCGCTTGCTTTAATGTTATTGCAGGATACTTCCCAATGGTTAAAGATTTTTCTTTACCATTGAATTTATACCTATATCGCCACACTCTCCCTTTTGTTTCTGTGATTTTCTTGTAAAAATGTAGTGACAGCCCACCACTATCATATAGCTTGAACGGTTTACCTTTCGCCTTTTTAGATTCAGCCTTAATTTTAATATCTGTTAGTGCCATAACCTTTACTCAATGGGGTAAAAAATAAAAGTATAGTTTATTTACCCCGCTTTTTTACCATCATAATTTCGTGGATGTAGACGAACTTTAAAGAACTTCTATGGACGAAAAATAATATATAAGACACAAAAAAGCCCGCTACACTGCGGGCTTTGCTGCCGTTGACGAACTTTTTAGGACGCTTACGGATTTTCATAATGGTGCCGATGGCCGGAGTCGAACCGGCACTGCTTGCGCAACACGCCCCTCAAGCGTGCGTGTCTACCAATTTCACCACATCGGCATGTTTAAACTTTATTTTGGTACATCTGAGGGTGTATCACCTTTATTTTCTGATGATTTTACTTCTGCTGTTGCTTCTTTAGGCTTACCAACACTGGTTGGAACATCTGATGGTGCTGGTTCAGCTTTCGGTGCAGATTTAACTTTTTGGATAACTTCTGCGGGTACTACTGATTTTTCAGCTGAAAGTGCGCTATCTCCACGGTGTGAAACAAGCCACGCTAATGCTAATGAATTAGCAAAAAAAACAGCGGCTAAAATGCCTGTTGCACGTGAAAGGAAGTTACCTGAACCACGAGATCCAAATACTGTTCCTGA
Organism: Aquificaceae bacterium; assembly: GCA_003972955.1. Classification (GTDB taxonomy): domain Bacteria; phylum Pseudomonadota; class Gammaproteobacteria; order Thiotrichales; family Thiotrichaceae; genus JAGLBW01. The sequence continues at coordinate 20,418 of QOAQ01000127.1, read as the reverse complement.
TGCTCCGCCACCAAAGGCAGCGCCCGCATCAGCACCTTTTCCGTGTTGCATTAGTACAAGACCAATAATGGATAAGGCAACGATTATTTGAACGATAAGTAAAACATTATAAATCATAGTAATTATAGTTTTTCTAAGTGTTTATATTAAAACGTTATTATCAACCTGCTGTGCAAATTGCTAAGAAGTCTTCTGCTTTTAATGAAGCTCCACCGATTAAACCGCCATCGATATCTTCCATTGATAAAAGCTCGTTTGCATTTCCAGCATTCATGCTTCCACCGTATAAAATCTGAATTTTTTCTGCAACCTCTGCATTCAGTACTGCTATTTTTCCACGAATAAACTTATGTACATCTTGAGCTTGCTCAGGTGTTGCGGTCATCCCTGTACCGATTGCCCATACTGGCTCATAAGCGATAACTGCGTCGGCTAACGAGTCAACACCTTCTAACGCTATGACTGCATCTAACTGACGTGCAACAACCTCTTCTGTAATGCCCTGCTCTCTTTCTTCAAGAGATTCCCCTAAACACAGGATAGGTTTTATGCCTGCTTTTCTTGCCACAGCATATTTGTTTGCCGTATCTGCATCTTGTTCACCATAAAGACTACGACGCTCCGAGTGACCAACGATAACGTATTCTGTACCAAAGTCATTTAGCATTGATGCGGAAATTTCACCTGTATAAGCACCAGCCTCATGTTCAGAGACATTTTCTGCACCAAAACTAATGTCCGAATCAGCGAGTTGCTCTGCAACCATAGGAATATAGATGTAAGGTGCGCATACAACGACAGCAGTATTTTTGACATCTGACATTCCTGCATTAATACCGCTTAATAATGATTGAATGCTCTCTTTCGAACCATTCATTTTCCAGTTTCCAGCAACGAGTGTCTGACGCATATAAATTACCCCTAATCTATTGTTTTAAAAGACAAGCTAAATCAAATTGAATCAACTTTTCTTGTCTTTCCTAAAAGCCATGTGAATCAATCGCGGAAGATTAGCGTTTGTGAGCATATAAAGCAAATGTTTTCCTCAAAGTAATAGTAATTTACTGCTTGATTACACTACAAAAAATAATGAGACTATTCAGCCTATAATTAGTAACTACTCAGATTGCGCTCTATTTTCTTCAATATCAAGGCGAAAGGATGGGGTTTTTAAGGCATAAATGAGCATTTTTAACATGGAGATTGGATAAAATAGAGCATCAAGCTGAGTAGTTACAAAATAATTTTTATAGATTTATCATTATAAACCTGACAAATTCCCTCCTCAAAACCAAACCTACTTTTTTAGATAGTATAAAAATTATGACTAACAGTAACAATCAAGTAAATAATGATTATTGGGGATTATGGTCAACAATAGGCTTTAGCTTATTAATACTCATTACTTTTATTGCCACTCAGACACTTGTGTTTTTTCTTTATGCACTAAGTAAACTTAGCGATCATCCTAATGTAAATGAAGCTGCCTTTTTGAATTCTCTAGTCAGTAATGGTGATGCTATCAGTCTTGCTGAAATTTCAGCGGCAATTCTTGGTGTTAGCATCACTTTTTTCTTCATTTATTTGCATAAACGCCAAAGTATTGAAAATTATTTATTGCTTCATACGGTTACTTTAAGAACCACCCTAAAGTATTTAGCATTAATGGCTATAGCAATGATAATAATGGCTTTTATCGCAATTATTAGCGAGCACCCTACGCCACAAATAATGGTTGATATTTACCGTAGTGCAAAATATCCTGCCCTGCTGTGGTTTGCTTTAATAATTGCCGCCCCTTTTTTTGAAGAAATATTATTTCGAGGGTTTTTATTCGAAGGTTTACGACGATCATCACTTGGTTTAATGCTAACTGCAATTATTACATCTGCTTTATGGGCTGGCATCCATCTACAGTATGGTCTATATGAGATAGTATTAATCTTTTTTATAGGTTTACTTTTGTCGTATGCAAAAACAAAATCACAGTCACTTTATATACCTATCGCTATGCATGTTTTGATGAATTTACTCGCCACGCTGGAAATTGCATTGAATTTAAGCTAAACATAACTCATTAGGAACATGCATGAAATAAGTTCGACAACTTTTATAACGCAGAATTTTTATTTCAGATTGGATGATTTTATAAGGCGCATAGTTATTCTACGCAACGAATAAGATCATCCAAGCTGGGATAAAAAGGTTGCTATGCCCCTCTTTTTGGGTGCAAGTTAGAATGTCAAAGTTATTTCATGCACGTTCCTTAATAAATACTGAGAATTAAATAAAAAATGAATTACACTCTACTGACCTCCACGTCTCCTGTTGATATTGAATCTGATTGTATTATTGTTTCAATTTTTGAAGACAATAAACTGTCTACTGCAGCACAAAAAATTGATGATGCAAGTAACAATATCATCAGTAAGTTTTTAAACTTGTCTGATTTTTCAGGTGAATGTGGTCAATTCCATATGCTGTATCCAGAAACAGGGATGAAATGCTCTCGCATTTTACTGATAGGCTGTGGTAAAGAAAATAAATTTAGCCAAGAAACCGTCTGTTCTGTGATGAAAACAGCGAGCAAGGAAGTTACAAAAACATCATCGACAAGTGTTACTGTTTTTCTTCTGGATACTTTGTCCGAGCGTATTATTTGCGAACAAGCCATGCGCCAAGCTATTTTGACTTACGCTGATACTCTCTATGAATTTAACAAGTATAAAAGTGACAAGAAGGAGTCCCACCTTGAACACGTTTGTATTGCCTTCACAACAGAGCCTCCTTGCGATGTAGAAACGATATTAGAGCAAGGTAAGGGGATCGCAAAGGGAATGCACTTATCCCGTGACCTTGCAAATCAACCAAGTAATGTTTGCACTCCCACCTTTATTGCCGAAACTGCTGAATCATTGGGTCGTCAATATGACCGTATTACTGTTGAAGTGCTGGAAGAAAGCGATATGGAAGCACTTGGTATGGGGTCTTTTCTTTCTGTCAGCAAAGGAAGTGAGGAAGCAGGCAAGATGGTTGTCTTGCAATACAAAGGTAGCGATGAATCAAGCAGACCCATTGCTCTCGTTGGTAAAGGTGTAACCTTTGATACTGGCGGGATTTCACTAAAACCAGGCGCAAGCATGGATGAAATGAAGTTTGATATGTGTGGTGCTGCTAGTGTAATGGGTACAATAAATGCATGTGCGGAGATGGAGCTTCCCATTAATGTCGTCGCTGTTTTAGCAGCCGCAGAAAATATGCCAAGCAGTAAAGCCAGTAAGCCAGGTGATATTGTTACCTCAATGTCAGGAAAAACGATTGAAATTCTTAATACCGATGCTGAAGGACGCTTGGTTCTTTGTGATGCTTTAACCTATGTTGGACGATATAATCCTGAAGTTGTTATTGATACCGCAACTTTAACAGGTGCATGTATTGTTGCATTAGGGCATCAAATTTGTGCTGTGCTTTCTAATGATGATGGGCTTGCAAAAGAGATAATGGATGCAGGTAAAGAAATCAATGATGCAGCATGGCAATTACCAATGAGTGAGGCTTACCGTAAACAACTGAAAAGTGCTTTTGCTGATATAGGCAATATAGGTGGACGATCTGCTGGCACAATTACCGCTGCCTGTTTTTTATCTGAATTTACCAAAGACTATACATGGGCACATATTGATATTGCGGGTACGGCATGGACGGGAAAAGATGCTACAGGTCGCCCTGTTCCCCTCTTATCTCAATATCTTATCAACAAAAGCTTACACATTAAAAATAGCTAATGACTGAAATTAGTTTCTATGTCGGCAAAACTAACACACTGCGTGGCAGGCTATTATTAGCTTGTCGCCTTGTGGAAAAAGCACGTGAAAATAACTTACACGTACATATTCATACCGATGGTTTTAACACCACTAAACAAATGGATGAATTGCTATGGACATGGAAGGAAACGAGTTTTATACCTCACACCACTCAAATAGCCGATGACACTCAAGAAGCCGTTACTATTGCAAATGACCACGAGCCTATTAATAACTGTGATTATCTAATAAACCTCTCAAATCAACGACCTGATTTCTTTTCTCGCTATAAAAAAATGGCAGAAATTATTGATCAAACTGAAACAATATTAACCGCTGGTCGTGAACGTTACTCATTTTATAAAAACAGGGGCTATACTCTAAAATATTATCAACTTTAGTAGAAAGAGTCCCCCGATCTCATGTCTAACTCCGATGAAAATATATTGATACCCGTGGTATCCGATCTTATCATTCCTGGCGATCCTCGCTTGAAAAAGAAAGCGAGTGAGAAATTGTCTGATGAATCAAGCTATTCTGATAATTTTAATCAACGTATTAATGAATTAGAAAGCGCAATAGGACAAAACGACTCAACATCACTTAGTCGCGCCTATGCTATTAGAGAAGAAGCAAGTCGTGTCTCGATTCAAAAAATAGAAAATATAGAAAATGACGATACTGTAAAAACGCCTTAGGACTTCGAATTAAATAACTAGGTGGCTGTCCGAGAACTCAAAAAATAAAAATTTCAATCAATATATAGTGCTTTATACTTAATAAAAACACTATATGTTGTGCTTGCGGTTTTTAAAAGTTAGTTCTCGGACAGCCTCCTAGAGGAAGCGCAGAATATCTTCTGTTTAATACTCTGTTCATCTTTGATTAAAATCTATCTGATAGAATATTGGGATAAACACACGGATGGGTTACATAAAAACGCTAATTTAAGTCAAAAACTAAATTAGAAGTCATATAAAAAAGCCACTAAAAATAAAAAAATGACTGCTATCACTTCAAATAACACAATACTAGCTTCGGATGAGTTGATGCCCCCACTAAAGGTGGCACTCGCAGGTCTTACAATGATACAACAATCATTGCTCGAATTTTATTTTGAGACACGAGAAGGTAAAAAACAATATATTCAAGTATTACCTAAAGATGCCGATGCCTACATTACCAATTTTGATGAAAGTGGCTCAGCCGAAGCTTGGAATAATTTATACGGACATGAGAAAAAACCTACTCTCGTGCTATCCCATCAGCATAAAACAACTGATAATTATATCTACATACCCAAACCAATTACACCTATAGCACTAGAAAATGCGGTTATTTCATTAAATGAATTGCTTCATAAAAAGTCAATCACGTCATCATCTGATGATTTTCTTTCGTTTTCTATAGATCATCAAAGCAATAGTATAGCCCCCCATAAAAATGAAGAAAGTATAGCAATACCCGCAATTACCACTGTTGATAAACCCGATAACATTGCAAAAGACTTGGATGAGCTAATATCTTTTGAAGAACAAGAGGTATCACGGCAACACGAGAGCTTCGATAAACTAGCAATACTTGATGACTTAAACTTACAAGACGAAAAAGTAGACGATACAGTTCTAGCCTTCGAAGACATAACAAATATAGAAGATATAACAACAGATACACCCACGTTTAAAGAAGTGCCAGAAAATAACGCATTTGACGAAATATCTATACTATCTACTGATAATAATTCAGAAGAAATCATATCAAACAATGAGACTCCTTCTGATGACCTTGATGCCTTATTGCGTGAGTTAAGCGAAGAAGATGCAAAACAAAAAAAACAAACGTCACTAGAAGAAAAAACACAAAAAAATCAAAATACCGCCGTAAAACAAAATACAAAAGAAGAAAGCCGTTGGGATATATTATGTGGTCAATACGATGATATTAGCTATAAAATAAACAGTGATGAAGAAACATATTTCAAACTAACCGATACTTTGTTGCCTTACCTAAAGGACACGATTAACTTTAGCAAGCGTGCTGATTGCTGGATGAAAATATCTTATAAATACCTGACAGTCATAATAGATCCAGAAAACAAATGTATTTATAGCAGTATCTCGTTGGAAGATAGAAACTTTACTTATCTCTGTACAAAAAATATAGATGAAGATCAAGTTGAATTAGAAGAAATTGATGAGCAATACATTACTCAAATCAAACAAAAAAATATCAATACAAAACACTTCAACTATAGTTTTGAAGCTTTTCTTTGGACAACTAGCCTCATCGTTTCTCATGGTCGATTGCCTGACCATGTAAACCCTGACAATAGAATAAGCATTAACAACTGGCTAAGTCTTAAAGAAGTAGAAAAATTCCCACATATCATGCAAATAGCCGCTGTTTTTAATCAACATACTGCTAGTTTGAATGAAGTCGCTAAGTGGATGAATCTCCCTAAGCGTTATGTTTATGCTTTCTACAATGGCGTAGAAGCGCTTGATTTGATTGAACAGAGCTCTGAAAAATCAAATAAGGAAGGACTGATTACTATGATGAAAGATGAAAAGGAAAGTATGCTTAAAAAACTTCTCTTTACTAAGATAATGTAGAAATGACAGATTCTACAGGATAGATGAACGGTTACGAAAAGTTTAGCGCGCGCGCTGTCTAACTACCTCGTACAAACAAACTCCTGTAGCAACAGAGACATTAAGGCTAGATACCTTGCCCGCCATAGGGATAGAGATTAAGTGGTCACAATGCTCTTCCGTTAAACGTCGCAAACCTTTGCCTTCTGCGCCCATCACAATGGCGGTTGGAGTTTTATAATCTCCTGCAAAAAGATCTTCACTTGCTTTGTCGCTTGTTCCTGTTATCCAGATACCTGCATTTTTTAACAAATCAATGGTTCTAACAAGATTAGTGACTTGTACAAACGGGATTGTTTCTGCCGCGCCTGATGCTACTTTTCGTGCAACAGGCGTTAAGCCTACCGCTTTATCTTTTGGCGCAATAACGGCGTGTACACCTGCACCTTCGGCGGTTCGTAAACAGGCTCCCAAATTATGTGGGTCGGTTACACCATCTAAAATCAATAACAATGCAGGTTCATCAAGATTAGCCAACAAATCAAATAACTCCGCATCATCCCAAGGTTTTGGTGCGTTATATTCTGCAACAACCCCTTGATGTTTGCGTGTTTTAGCCATCTTATCGAGTTGATTCATGCTAACTTTATGTAGCAGTAAACCCTTTTTTTGAATTTTTTTCACTAAATTTATCACGCGCTGATTACGTTTAGACTCTGCTATCCAAATTTGCACAACATTATCAACATCGCTTTCTAGCGCATTTTGTACCGCATGAATACCATTGATATAGGTTTTCATTTTTATGATTTTTTCCTGCGTGGCTTGCGTTTTTTAGATTTTTTTGGTTTTCTTTCTTCACCAGTATCAGGCAAAACAAAATCGATCTTTCGCTCATCTAAATCAACACGCGCAACGACAATCTCAATAGGATCACCTAAGGAGTATGTTTTACCGCTATTTTCGCCTTTCATACAATGACGGGCTGCATCAAAGTGATAATAATCACTCTTTAATGCAGTAATATGTACTAAGCCTTCCACATAGACATCATTTAATTCTACGAATAAACCAAAACCTGTCACCGCAGAAATTACGCCACTAAAGGTTTCACCTTGTTTATCTAACATATATTCAGCTTTTAACCATGACATAACATCACGAGAAGCATCATCTGCACGGCGCTCATTGGTAGAACAATGTTCACCTAATGCCTTCATATCGGCATAACTGTAATCATAGGAATCAACCGAATTTCCTTGAACAATATGACGAATAGCACGATGTACCAATAAGTCAGGATAACGTCGAATAGGCGAAGTAAAATGTGCATAGTCTTTTTGTGCTAAACCAAAATGAAAGGCTTTTTCTGGCTTTTTGCTATCTGCTGGCGCATAGACAGCACGTGACAATGAACGCAACATAACGGTTTGAATTAAATGTGCATCAGGACGATCTTTAATGCTGGCTAAGATATTGGCGTAATCTTTTGGCTGAGGCTTATCCCCGCCACCTAAATGCAGACCCAAACCATTTAAAAACTCATGTACTTTTTCGATACTTTCTTGATTAGGGCCTTCGTGTATACGATGCAAAGCAGGTATTTTATGCTCTTTTAAGAAACGTGCTGAACATACATTTGCTGCGATCATGCACTCTTCGATAATTTTGTGTGCATCATTGCGCTCTGTTGGTAAAATATTTTCTATTTTACGATCATCACCAAAAATAATACGGGTTTCAGTGGTTTCAAAGTCCATTGAACCACGTTCGGTACGTGCTTCACGTAACACATCGTAGAGCGAGTAAAGATCATCTAAATGGCGCACGATACTGTTGTATTCTTGACGTAGCTCAGGATCGTAGTCAACGACAATACTTGCCATCTTGTCATAGGTTAAGCGTGCTGCCGAGCGCATCACACCTTCCATAAACTCATATTCTACAATCTCACCATTCATATCAATTAGTGTTGAACACACCATACATAAACGGTCAACATCAGGGTTTAGTGAACACAAACCATTGGATATTGCTTCTGGCAACATGGGTATAACTTCAGCAGGAAAATAGACAGAGGTTGAACGATTCCAAGCCTCTTTATCCAGTTCACTACCAATCGGCACATAATGAGAAACATCAGCTATCGCCACCACTAAACGCCAGTTATCACCTTCTCGCTGACAAAAAACTGCATCATCAAAATCTCGCGAATCTTCGCCATCGATAGTGACTAACGGCACACCACGAAAATCATAACGCGGTTCTTTATCTTCTTCTGTTACTTCAGAACCTAATTTTTCTGCTTCTGCTAATACTTCATCCGTCCATACATGTGGTAGATCATGCGAACGTAGTGCAATATCAATCTCCATACCCGGTGCCATATGGTCACCTAATATTTCGACAATCTTTCCCACTGCTTGATGGCGTACGGTGGGATGCTCTACAATTGTAACCATCACTATCTGCCCATCATTTGCGTCAAGGCTACTTTCTGCGGGTATCACAATATCCTGTGTGATTCGGGAGTTATCAGGTGTTACAAAGCCAACACTGCCTCCATTTCCCCCGAAATAGCGCCCAACCACTTGTTCTGTATTATGCTCCAGTACTTCGACAATCGCACCTTCTTTGCGCCCGCGACGATCAATCCCTTTTACCATCGCAAGCACTTTGTCACCATGCATGACTTTACGCATTTGCTTGCCATGCAAGAAAAGGTCTTCACTGCCATCATCAGGAATTAAAAAGCCAAAACCATCAGGATGACCTGTTACGCGTCCTGTAATTAAATCGGCTTTATCAACAGGAACATACTCTTTATTACGATTAAAAATTATCTGCCCATCACGCTCCATTGCACGTAAACGATACTTCATCGGGTCGAGATCTTCAGGCTCACTTAGCCCAAGCTCATCGGCTAATTCTCTAAAACTCATAGGTTTTGCGCTATTACTTAACACTTCAAGCATTAGCTCACGACTAGGAATTGGACGACCGTATTTTTCTGCTTCACGTTTTTGATGTGGGTCTTTGTATTTCTTCAAAATATTTACTTATTCTTTGTTTGATTTATAAAACGCGCATTCTACTCTATTTAAAGACTTTAAAATACACTTGCATTTTTAGGACTCAGAATTAAATAATCTACAAAACTTAAATGCCTTTTTATCCCAGATTGAATGCTTTCAATCGTTGCGTAGAGTGACTATGCGCCTGCTACGCTTCTAAGTTGAGCTAAAGCTCAGCTAAGTATTGAGATCATCCAATCTGAAACAAAAATTATGTGTCAAGTTCCACACATTATTCAATTCTGAGTCCTGAGCTCGATTGATAACACCATCAACAGCTCGTACATAAGATTAGAAAAGATTAAGTAACAATAATTAATAAAAAAAACTATTGCGGTTATTACTATTACTTATTTCTAATTGGATAGAAAATACCTTACCATCGCTGATCATAATTTCATCAAAAAAACAATAGTACTTATTCACCATAAAGGCTATTTACGATAAGCGGTATCCCCAAACACCAAATTGACCGCATTATCGACACCATAAAACAAATAAAACTTAACTTATAAAGGATAATCGTGCGATTAATCTGTTTTATATTTCTGCTTGTTGTTTTCACTCCTGCAACTGCCACTCCTGTATTCTCCAACGGCATAATGCCCTATCAATCGACCACCAAAAGAATGAGTGGGGAGTTAATAGTGCGTGGTTCTACACGACTTGAACCCATGATTCGCGCATGGCTCAGAGATTTTTCTGCTATTTATCCCAATATCCACACAAACCTTGAAGCAAGTGGTTCAGGGTCGGCTCCTAAAGCACTCATTGCGGGAATCGCTAATATTGGCGCAATGAGTCGTAGAATCAAAGCGAAAGAAATTGCCGCTTTTACTCGAGAGAAAGGTTACCCCCCTCTTGAATTAAAAGTTGCAATGGATGCGCTTGCTATTTATGTCAATCGAAAAAATCCTATCAAACAAATTACCTTAGAACAAATTGAAGAAATTTATTCTAAAGATTTAAAATGTGGCAATAAGAGTGGACGTAATCGAAAATCTATTGATGATTGGAGTCAATTAGGCTGGAGTAAAGGAGGGAAAATTGCTATCCATAATTTTTCCCCTTCTTCGGGTGGTTATGGGCTGTTTCGTAAACGCGTCTTATGTAAAGGTCACTATAAAGAAGGTCTTGTCGGTGAGCATAAAACCTCTCCAGAGATGACGGCTGCTATAGGTAATACCTTGACCTCTATTGGATTTGCATCACGTAGTAGTAATAATAGTTATAAAGCAAAAATTATCGCTCTAGCCCGCTCTGATGCGTTTCCTTACTATTATCCAAACAGTAAAAATATAGCGACAAATAATTATCCTCTATCACGTTTTCTTTATCTTTATCTCGACAAACCACCCGCCGAACCTCTACCTACACATTTACAAGAATTTATAAAATATATCTACTCGAGCAATGGTCAAGCAACAATAGCGAAAGAAGGCGCGATCCCACTCTTACCACGATTTATTGGACAGCAATTAGCAGGAATAAATAAAAAGGATATTCGGTCATGGTAGCGTCAAATGAGCTTAAAAAAAAGAAGCGTGGTCTGAGTATTCGTTCCAAATTTTTATTAATGCTACTTGGAATCTCTGTATTCAGTATCGCCATTATTGGTTTCCAAGGGCTTTATAATGGACATAAATCACTAACGGATGGAATTAAGCAACAATTATCGATACTGCGTAGCAGTCGAGCGAAAGATTTAGAAAATTATTTCCAAAATCGTCGCAACCAAGTCAGTACTTTGGCTGATAGCACGATGATTATTGATGCTATGGAAGAGTTTTCTTCGGCATATTCCTTATTAGAAAGTTACGATATTAAACTAGAGGAAGAGCAACAATCTTTATTAGAGCATTATTATAAAGATTATTTTTTTCCCTCTCTGAGAAAAGAGAGTAACACCACACAAAGCTATGATGTCGATGATTATATTCCACGCTCTTCTACTGGAAAATACTTACAATATCAATATATTGCGAACAACCCTGAAAAACAGGGTGAAAAGGATTTGCTCAATTTTGCAGACGATAAGAGCTACTACAGCAAGATACATCAAAAATATCACCCCAAACTACGAAAATTTATTAAAACATTTGATTATTACGATGTATTTCTTATTGATAAAGACAGCAAAAATGTTATCTATAGCGCCTATAAAGAGACCGATTTTTCATCTAATTTAAAACGTGACATTCAAGCACAAAGTAATCTTGCGCAGCTTGTGGACAAAGTTATTAAAACCCCCACAAAGGGGCATGTTTACATTGTCGATATCGAACCCTATATTTCATCCTATAATGCACCTGCTGCCTTTTTTGCTACCGCTATCTACAATAAAAATCAGTTTATCGGTGTACTCGCATTGCAAATATCGATTAAGCAAATCACCACTATTATGGATGCAAATAAATCATGGCGTAAATCTGGCTTAGGAGAAACAGGAGAGGTTTATCTTGTAGGCTCTGACTATAAAATGCGCTCTAATTCACGCTTTCTTTATGAGAAAAAGATTGACTACATTAAGACCTTATACCAACTAAAACTTGATGAAAAAATTATAGACCGCATCGCGCAATCGAATAGAACCGTCTTACTACAACCTGTCAATACCGAAGCTTCAAGAGCGGCATTAAAAGGTGACACGGGCATAAAGGAAATTAAGAATTACAAAGAGCATGATGTACTGAGTGCCTATCAACCCCTAAAAATTGATGGTCTTGATTGGGCTATTATTGCTGAAATAGATAAAAAAGAAGCAACTCAGCCTGTCGTACACTTCCAAAAAATGTTACTTATTTCTGCCGCAATACAGGCAGCATTTATCTCTTTCTTTTCACTGTGGTTAGCAGGGCATTTTATTGGACCAATAAAGGCACTGATTGCAGGTGCTAAACGTGCTAACGATGGTGATACAAAAACACATATCGATTTAAAGCGTCACGATGAGCTGGGGGAATTAGCAGACTCATTCAACGACATGATTGCAAATATTCAAAAACAAAAGCAGATCATAGTAGAAAAAGATAAGACAATTAATAAACTACTCCTTAATGTTTTTCCTCCTGATATTGCAAAACGCTATATGAAAGGCGAAAAAAATATTGCCAACAGCTCCCCAAATGTTGCTGTTTTATATACTGCTTTAAAAGGTCTTGATGAGTCTGTTAGCGAGCTTACTGCCTCTCAGGCCGTCGAACGATTAAATCAAATTGTCGATGCCTTTGATGAGGCCGCTATTACTTATGATATTGAACGCATTACCACTGTAGGCGATTCTTATTTAGCAGCCTGTGGATTATCTAACCCACGCCTTGATTATGCATGTCGCTGTGTCGAGTATGGACATGCTCTCTTTGAGATTATCGACCGTTTTAATATTCAATATGGAACAAAATATAAGTTACGTATTGGAATCAGCTCGGGAGATATTAGCGCAGGAGTTGTTGGTAGCCAGAAATCTGTCTACGACTTATGGGGTGACACCATCAATATCGCGAGCAGAATCCGTTATACCGCAGAATTAGGCGGTATGCGTATCAGTCAATCGGTGTATACCCAACTAACTAATCCATCAGGATTTGAAAAGAAACAGCTTATTAACATGCGTGGAGTCGGTGATATTGCCACTTGGGAATACAAACACAAACCCATCACGCATAAGACAACTACAGACAACACCGAGAAGGAGTAGCATCTCAAATGATTGATACTATTCTCAAAGAATCGTGGGCTTATTGGGGGATTTTTCTTCTCTTTGGTATGCCATTAGCGTTGCTTATCTCTAGCGAATTAATGCATAGACTAAAAGATAGAGGCTCTATTTTTTACGGCATTACGGCGGTTATAAGAAACCTTCTAATACCGATTGTTTTCGTTTATTTACTCACAGAGCATGTGTTAGAACTCGATAGCGAGTCAACGTTTGTAAAAATTACAGCAACAGCTCTCTGGATTATACTCATCCATGCCTCCTTAAAATTTATTAACACCTTAGTTTTTTCTGAAGTTTTACCCAGTGAAATTCGTGACAAAATCCCCAAGCTTCTTGTCGATTTTGTAAGAATATTCCTTGTTCTGCTAGGTGTAGCTTTTGTTATGTCTTACGTCTGGGGGGCTGACCTTGGGAGTTTATTAGCAGCACTTGGTGTCGGTTCGGTTGTTTTAGGTCTTGCATTACAAGACGTTCTTGGCGGACTATTTTCTGGATTAGCATTAATATCATCACGTCCCTTTATTGTTAATGATTGGATAAAAGTAGGTGATACAGAAGGACGAGTTATTAGTATTGATTGGCGAGCAGTTTCTTTAGAGACACGTGAAAATGATGTTGTTACCATTCCTAACTCTGTCTTAGCAAAAGAAAAATTTGAAAACTATTTACGCCCTAATGTTTACCATATGGAACGAGTAGGATTTGATATTTCTTTTGACGACCCACCAACTAAAGTAAAAAAACTATTTCTGGAGGCAACAAAAGCAACAGAAGGTATTTTAGATCACCCCCCTGCGGTTGCAGACCTTATCTCCTATGATGAATTTTCAATTCATTATGAAGTACGTTATTTTATTGATAATTATGATAGACAACCCGCTATCCGAGATGATTTTATCTCACGTATTTGGTATGCCAACCGTCGTGAAGGCATTACTTTCCCAACACGTGCTCACGAGATATATACCTTTAAAGGAGAAGAAATTGCCAATACAACACCAACAGCTGAGCAAACACTAAAACGCTTAAAAGACCTAGCGGTACTAGACCTTAATACAGAAGACTTGCATAAAATAGCCACACACAGTTTTGTTGAAACTTATGGAGAAGGTGAATGTATGGCGTGGAAAGGAACTATTTCAAAAAACTTTTTCATCATACTAAAAGGAAGAGCCATAGAAAAAACGGTCGATGAAGAGGGTATCTTACGCATAGGTCGAACATTAAAGAGGGGCGATTTTTTTGGTGTTGCAGGAATGATTCGTAAACAACCACACCATACCAATATTGTTGCTGATGGTGATATTGAAGTTATTTCTATAGAGAGTAATACCATGAGAAATATTCTTCAGCTTAACCCTCAAGTAGCCCAATGCCTTGAGTCTATTGCAGAGTCTCGCAACCAACTGACTTAGGACTCAGAATTAAATAATCTACGAAACTTAACTTGCCTTTTTACTCCGATGGAATGATCTCATTTCTCATTTGTTGCATAGAAATTGATTATTCAATAACAAAAAAAATCATTAATTTAATAAAAGTAAACTATGATCTAGGAGTTTGTCTGAGAATATGAGCCGTAGCGAGGGAAAGCTGATTTGAGCTAGATTTTTCATCAATTTGAGGCGAATAGTTATTCTATTTAACGAGAATTGAGGGGAAATATAGCCAAATTCAGCTTTTCCGCAGTAGGTTCACTATTCTCAGACAAGCTCCTAAAATACGAAAAATGGGGCGGAAAACTTAAACTATTAAGTCCTAATCGTTCAGTAAAGAAATCTTAAAACTTCATCAACAAACACCCAAGGAAGGGATAAACTATGAAAAAGTATATAGCCGAATTATTCGGTACATTTTGGTTGGTATTAGGAGGTTGCGGAAGTGCTGTATTAGCCGCAGGGTATCCAGATGTTGGCATTGGTTGGCTAGGTGTGGCACTTGCCTTTGGTTTAACTGTTCTCACCATGGCATATGCTATCGGACACATTTCAGGGTGTCATTTAAACCCTGCGGTTTCTATCGGTCTTTGGGCGGGTGGACGTTTTCCTGCTAATCAATTAGTGCCTTATATTATTGCTCAAGTTGCTGGTGCTTTTTTAGGAGCGGTAATACTCTATCTCATTGCCACAGGAAAAACAGGCTTTGATGTCACCGCAGGTTTTGCATCAAATGGCTTTGGTGAACATTCTCCTAATGGATACTCTATGATATCGGCATTAATAACAGAAATTGTTATGACGATGATGTTCTTACTCATTATTATGGGCGCAACAGATGAGCGTGCACCCAAAGGCATGGCACCCATTGCTATTGGTTTAGGACTAACCTTAATTCATTTAATTAGTATTCCTGTCACCAACACCTCCGTAAACCCCGCACGTAGTACAGGTGTGGCTATTTTACAAAATGGCTGGGCACTTGAGCAGCTCTGGTTATTCTGGCTAGCACCTATTGTCGGTGCAATTCTTGGTGCCATTATTTATCGTTATATTTCTTCTAGTATGGAAGACTAGTACTCCATCAATATTGTATTGATGGATACAGCGAATCAGAAAGCGGTTAGCCACTAGGCGCACTTTGCAGGGAATGGTCACTCCCTTCACAAAAAGTGCAACAACGTGGATGACCGCTTTCTGGCTCGCCCGAAGGGAGCAACCCATCAATACAATGTTGCTGGAGTACTAGGAAAGCTGTACGAAAATAACTTCCCGAAAGTTCTAACACAGAATTTTTGGGAGTTATTCTGTGCATAACTCCTGAGCAGTTACTTTTTTTCCATACGCAAATACTCCAAATAACCTTGTATAAATACCGCATTTTCTGATGCTTGTTTAGTATCAATACCTTGCTTATCTAACTTATCCACTAATTTAGCACTTTCCTTAATTACCTGTTGTATCTGCTCTTCATCGAAGATTTGTACGACTAAGGCTAACTCATCTTTCTCTGCACTTAATAACACAGGCACTAATTCATTTTCTGCGATAGGAGATTCTGGGTTCAGTAAATCGGCAACAATTGAAGACTCTAATAAAGCAAAGTGTGCTTGGCGTGCCGCCTCTTCTTGGTCTAATTCTTGATGAGCATGTGCATCCTCCCCTGCTCCTTTACGTACCGATGCCATAATGAGTTGTAAAAGTTTAACGATGGCTTCTCGTATTTTAGTTTGATCGTCCCCAATAGCAGAGGCTTGTTCATAGAGCTTATCTAAACGATCTTTTAGTGCCAACACCACGTCACTTTCTTCTGTGCCTTTTAACGCCACCGTTTTTTCTAAGGTTTCTTGAAACATTGCCATAAACTGCACAATAACCTCATGGTCTTGACGTTGTGCTGCTTCTAAGGTGTCATCATTCAATTCTACTTTATTAACAAACAAAGGATTATCTACCTTGCGGTATAAATGACGTTCAAAAGAACCGGGGTGATCGCTTGGCTTAAAAAACATGGGATTGCCTACTGAAAATAAAGTGCATCATGCTACCATATAGGACTATTTTCTAAAACTTCCCCTTAATAGATCTATGAATATACAAACAGCCATTCAGAAAGTTATCGAAAAAGAAAACCTTAGCGCCGATGAGATGATAGACGTGATGCAACTCATTATGACGGGGCAAGCCACGCCCGCACAAATCGGTGGGTTTTTAATTGGTCTACGCATGAAAGGCGAGACAGTTGACGAAATCACCTCTGCCGCATCCGTTATGCGCTCTTTAGCAACACCTGTTGCGATTGATGCCAATAACTTAGTGGATATTGTAGGCACAGGCGGCGATGGCAGTAGTACCTTCAACATCTCCACTGCCAGTTGTTTTGTGGTAGCTGCTGCGGGTGGTCATGTAGCAAAACACGGCAATCGCTCTATCTCCAGTAAATCGGGGGCGGCAGATGTTTTAGAGGCTGCGGGAGTTAATTTATCCGCTACGCCAGAGACAATAAAAAACTGCGTTGAAGAACTTGGTGTTGGTTTTATGTTTGCACAAATGCATCACAGCGCCATGAAGCACGCTATTGGACCACGTAAAGAAATGGGGGTGCGTACTATCTTCAATCTACTCGGCCCTCTCACTAATCCTGCGGGCGCACCTAATTTACTACTAGGCGTATATGCACGCGAATGGGTCAGACCATTGGCAGATGTGTTGCAAAAACTAGGGAATCATCACGTCATGGTCGTACACGCAGAAGATGGTTTAGATGAAATTAGCATCGCAGCACCGACGTTTGTTGCCGAGCTGAAAGAAGGTGTCGTCACTGAATACACAATCTCACCAGAAGACTTTGGTATAACAACACAATCTTTAGATAGTATCCGCGTAGCCGATGCGACAGAGAGTTTAGCCATGCTACAAAGTGTGTTTGAGAATAAAGAAGGCACTGCACGTGATATTGTTGCCTTAAACGCTGGAGCTGCTATCTATGTCGCAGGTTTAGCCGACTCTCATCAAGCAGGTATTGATAAAGCATTAGACGTTATCGCATCGGGACAAGCAAGTGAGAAATTAGCGGCTTTAGTGGCTAAAACTAACTAGCTCAATGAGATAAGCCTTCCGTGTATTCAGTATATTCCATGGTTTTGTAGAGTACGAATAATGTAAAACCACGGAATACACTGAATACACGGACATCAATATTATGGTCGATGATTAACAAAATCAAAACCATACTAAACCATTTAATTAAGAATCCTCCCCATGAGCGACAACACACCTGATATTCTAAAAAAAATAGTTAAACGTAAATACGAAGAAATTTCCGAGCGTGAAGCCTTTAAAAGTATTGAGCAATTAAAAGAAGAAATTCCCACCGCATCGCCTCTACGTCCTTTTGTAGGCTCAATGCAAGCAAACCTTGCCGCTAATAAATCCGCCGTTATTTCTGAAATCAAAAAAGCATCACCTAGCAAAGGGGTGATGCGCGAGAATTTTAACCCTGCTGAAATTGCTATCAGCTATGAAAAAGCAGGTGCAAGTTGTCTGTCTGTCCTCACAGATAAAGATTTTTTCCAAGGATCAGAAGCGTATCTACAAGAAGCCCGTGCCGCGTGTAAGCTTCCTGTTATCCGCAAAGATTTTATCATAACGCCTTATCAAGTCTATGAAGCTAGAGCAATTGGGGCTGACTGTATTTTACTGATCGTCGCTATTCTTGATGATGATAATTTACAAAGCTTATACACCTTAGCACGTGACTTAGGCATGGATGTATTAATAGAAGTACACGATAAAGGAGAACTACTACGCTCTCTACCATTAGGGGCAACACTCGTCGGCATCAATAATCGCAATCTACGCACCTTTGAAACCAGCTTAGACACCAGCATTGATTTACTACCATTAATTCCAGAAGATCGTATTGTTGTCACAGAAAGTGGTATTCATAGCGAGGCAGATGTTGCACGTATGCGTGAAAACAATATTAATGCCTTTTTAGTCGGTGAAGCGTTTATGCGTGTTGCAGACCCTGGCTCTGAACTCAACAAACTATTCTTCACATAATTCCCTACGCTCTAATTTATCGGTAATCACTATGCAGCAATACCTCGACCTAATGCGCCACGTTTATACCAACGGCACACTAAAAGAAGACCGTACAGGCACAGGTACAAAGTCCGTTTTTGGCTATCAGTCCCGCTACGACTTGAGCAAAGGCTTCCCTGTTATTACTACAAAAAAATTGCATCTACGCTCTATTATCCACGAGCTATTATGGTTTTTAAAAGGCGACACCAATATCAAATACCTCAAAGAAAATGGTGTGCGGATATGGGACGAATGGGCAGACGATAATGGCGACTTAGGGCCTGTTTATGGTTATCAATGGCGCTCATGGCCGACACCCAACGGCGAACATATCGACCAAATTTCGCAAGTAATTGAGCAAATTAAAAATAATCCCGATTCACGTCGTTTAATTGTTAGCGCGTGGAATGTTGCAGAAATAGATAATATGGCGCTACCACCCTGCCATGCCTTTTTCCAATTTTATATTGCCGACGGCAAACTATCCTGTCAACTCTACCAACGCAGTGCCGATATATTTTTAGGTGTACCTTTTAATATCGCATCCTATGCGTTATTAACCATGATGGTCGCACAAGTCTGTGATTTAGAAGTAGGTTATTTTATCCACACATTAGGCGATGCCCACCTCTACTCTAATCATCTAGAACAAACAGAATTACAATTAAGTCGCAAACCTTACCCCTTACCCACCATGAAAATAAACCCTAAGGTTAATTCAATTTTTGATTTTAGTATTGATGATTTTGAGCTAGAAGGGTATGAGAGTCACCCTCATATTAAAGGTGTCGTGGCGGTTTAAACTATAATCGTAGCCTGTATTGAGATTACGAAACACAGGCTACTTTGCTAATAAAAAATAAAGCTAACCTCAATTTAAGACTAACTTTATTACCGTTACAATAAAATCTTAGAAGGCAGGTCTAGTTACAGTAACACTTTGACAAACGTCTACACCGTTTTTCTTATGCGTTTCACCAGCACGACAAGTCACTACGCTTGTTACTTTACCACTAGATTTAACACATCTATCACGATTTCCTGAGTTGTCGATAGATAAACTATATCCACCGCCTGTACATTTCATTGGCTTTTGACCTTTGTTTTTTGTTTTGTGAGTACAATAGTCCGCACCATTCTGTCGATGTATTCTCCAGTTATTTTTATTATCAAGTACACCTAATTTACACACTGCTGGTTTAACTTGAATAGCAAATTTCTCACACTTGTCCTTACCTAATGGATCTGTTTTTTTTGTATATCCAGCGGGACAAGAAGGTGTTCTATTCACAGTTCTCTTGCACTGATATTGATCAGTTCTACCGACTCTAGGTTTTACTTTTAATACTCCACTCGTACAGTGCGGTGTGAACCAGTTTGCTGAAGCATTTGAAGAAAATGACACAGTGCCTATGGCAAGTGATGATAAAAATACAAGATGCAACATTTTCATAACTGAAGTTTTACTAACTTTTTTTACTTCGTTCATATTATTTTCCCTCTTAGTTAATATGTAATTATTTATAAATCGATAACTGCCTAATGTATGAGTTACAAGAGTATCTCTAAGCTGTTTCGATAAAACTGAGTGTAGGAATATGTAACAAGCTTGTCAAAAGCGTACGATAATGGGTCGATTAAAACGGAGAAAGTAACCTAGACTACTGATTTATCCATTTTTTCAAAAGATAAATAACAACTCGC
>QOAQ01000063.1 GCA_003972955.1 Aquificaceae bacterium | reverse complement strand
CGAAACTGAGTCCTGAAAATAATTGGCGATCGCCACGGGTACACTGTAGGTTTGCAACGGTTAACGACATAGGGGGAGTAGATTTATTTATCAACTAGGGAAAGCCGATATTAGCATATTAAACTAAGAATAAATTTGATAATGCTCAATAGCTTGTTCCACGAATATTTGCACAGTCTCTGTAGCTACCTTACGGACTCAGGAATGGAGAGAACTAGCATTATTTAACCAAGCATAGACACTTTTAGTGTCGAGGACTTACCTGTTAAACAATTACCGACTTGTAATTTCAGCCAGTTAGACTCTTCCTCTGAAGAGACAAACATCATTTTTTCACCATATATCTGTCTGTTTTGAAAGTCGATACGCCGCTGTATTGCATTTAATGAAACTTTTAAATTATGGCGATGTGCTTTTTTCTTGAGTAAATCACAACTAGAAAGCTCTCCTTTTAAAATCAGACCATAGCTATAAACGGCATCTAAAATATCTTTCTTCATACTTTCAGGAAACTTTAACGAGACCGATGCAAAGTGATTATTTTCAGTCACGGATACCGTTAAATCATCACTCAGTTTTTTATACTCCATTATTTTATGTAAATAATGCAGTAGCGATTTCCCTGCTTGTTGATGACGTGTTGAGAGGGAGATTTTATATTTTAGTGTTTCATAGGAAAGAATGCTTTTTTGCTCATCACACAAAATATTTTCTAATAAATCAACCGCGCTATCCACGCGCATATCACAGTCAACGACCATCTTAAAACGAACATTAATTAACATTTCTTCAAAAATATTATTTTGCTCTGATTCTATTGCATAGATATCAACTAAACGTTCACGTTGCTCTTCGAGAAAAGATAAGAGATTTATTTTTTCGTTCCAATGGTTCAACCAATAGTTTACGTCAGCAGTAATTTCCAAGGTATTATGCGTACGATATAAGTTGATATATTCAAGATTTGAATGGGGACTATGATGCCTTGCCTCACAGCTCATCGAAAGATTACGTGGCAGATTGTAACCTTTTAAATGGCGTAACTCATTAAAAGGGACATCATCGCTAAGCTCTGATTTATACTGTTTTGACGCATGTATTTCATAATTTCTACCATTGAAATACAAAAACTTCCTGTTATTTTGCCTGTGAAAAATCATTTTCCCCATAACTACCATTACCATTATCTAATATTTTTTATTATTATTTTTGTTTTGATACCTCATTTGAATCCTAGTACTCCATCAATACAATGTTGATGGAGTACTAGTTAATAACATAAATAATTTTAATAACAATTAAAAAATATTATTTGGCGGTAATTTATACCTCTGAATGATTAAATTCAATACAAAATAATATGTTATGGGTTATTTTTTACTCAATTTTAATATTTCTTTACAGTAATTTTTTTATTTGTCTATAGGATATTTCTATCGTTTATGCAGAAAACAGCTCTACTATCGCTTCAATATTGGACGGAAAAAACAGATGAAGATAAGAAGCGGTCAATCCCTTGCTACGATAAATAGCTTCCCCAGGGGCGGGATGTGTTGCGCGTTTTCCAAATGCAATCGGCTCTAATGTGTTTTCACTACGCGAATGATGATGTGCATGGGCGCGTACTTCGCCTTCGGGTAACATAGCACTTTGCATGCCTTGGCAACCACTGCGTGTCCGCATGTGACCATCACCCTGTATTAAGCCCACCATATTCACGCTATCACCTTCTATGCCTGTGAGGGTTTTCTGGATATAGAGCATACCGCCACATTCGGCGAGTATTTTTTTTCCTGCTTGATAATGCTGTTGAATGGATTGGTGCATGGTGTGATTATTTTGTAACTGCTCTTTATGTAGCTCAGGGTAGCCACCAGGTAGCCACAAAACATCTGCATTTGGCATTGCCTTGTCATGCAATGGGGAGAAGTAAAGAAGCCTTGCGCCTAATGCCTCAAGCAAACGTATATTTTCAGCATAAATAAAACTAAAAGCGGCATCTTTGGCGATTGCTATCGTGCAATTTGCTAATTTTTTCTCAGGGATTGGTGCGACAGACTCAACAAATTCAACAGGGTGTGCTAATACGTCTATATCAGTTTGTGCGATTTCATCAGCAATACGGTTAAGCCGCGCATCAAAATCGTCTATCTCATCAGGGTCTATTAAACCGAGGTGGCGGTGTGGTAGCTCCATTTCTGGTTTACGTGGAAAGCAAGCCAGTAAATGAATAAGCTCGGGCATACTTAGGGTGATTAAATCCGTGTGGCGTTGACTGCCGACACCATTGGCAATCACGCCTGCAAATTTTAGCGTATCGCGGTAAGTAGTTAAACCGTGTGCAATCGCACCAAAGGTTTGCGCCATTGCTTTGGCATTAATCACTAATAAAATAGGTATGCCGAAAAACTCGGCTAAATCAGCACTGCTAGGGTCACCATCAAACAAGCCCATAGCACCTTCTATTAGTATTAAATCAGCATCTAATGCCGCTTGATAAAGCAGTTGACGACAGTAATTTTCGCCCATCATCCATAAGTCAATTTGCTCGACGCGGTGATGTGAGGCGCGTTGTAAAATAAGTGGGTCAAGGTAGTCTGGTCCTGTTTTAAACACACGTACCGACAGACCTTTATTGTGATAGTAGCGTGCTAAACCTGCGCTAATGGTTGTTTTACCTTGTCCTGAGGCGGGGGCTGAGATAAAAACCGCAGGACAAGAGGCAGTCGCAACACGGCTCACCACTCAATGCCTTTTTGTGCTTTTACCCCTGCTTTGAAGGCATGTTTTTCATCCATAATAACGCTAACCGTATCCGCTAAGGCTTTTAGCTCTGGCTTTGCGCCACGTCCTGTTAGGACGAGATTTTGCATTTTAGGACGATGTGCTATTGCCTCTAGTACATCATCTAAGTCTAAATAATCGTACTTAAACATATAAGTCATTTCATCAAAAATAACGAGCTGATAGCGTTCATCTTGTAATATTTTTTTCGCTGTAGCCCATGCCTCCTGTGCAGATGCAATATCTTTCTCGCGACTTTGCGTCTCCCATGTAAAGCCATCGCCCATGACATGAAAATCAACATTCTCCTGCTGATCAAAAAAATTTTGTTCACCCGTCTCCATGCGCCCTTTCACAAATTGCACCACTGCCACTTTTTGCCCATGACCTAATGCCCGTGCCACCATACCAAAGGCAGAGGAGCTTTTACCTTTGCCATTACCTGTTAGCAAAATAAACACACCGCGCTCCTCTTGTGACGCGGCAATGCGTTTATCAACAATTTCTTTGGTACGCTTCATGCGCTGGTTATGCCGTTCTTCTCGCGTGGACTCACTCATGCTTACTACACCTAAGGGGTTTTATGTGAATAGTCGTTTAATATTTTATTGTATTTTTCAAGCAAGCCTTTAAATGTTGCTTTATTTTTATCGAAGCCTTTTATATTTTGATCAAACTTGACGATATTATTAATTTCCATAAAAAAATCATCAGACTTAGGATTGTTTTTACTACGATATTTAAGCGCAATCGGGTAATTTATATCAACAAAGTGTTTAACAAATTCTGTCATTTCTATGGTGACGGCAATTAAGCGTTTAGCCGCTTCATCCTTCGTTTTTAGACGTTTAACAGCGTCAATATAGGTATTCATCATGGCGCGATGCTGTGCATTATCAAAATTTGCTACTTTTTGATACGTTGCTGCAAACTTTGTGGGGTTTAATGCATAAAATAAATGCAAATAATTTGCTCGACCATACTGTTTAGCTTCATCAGCTAAGATGCTACATTTTGCTAATATTTCTGCTTTATTACTCTCGCTATTATTGCAAGCCACAGCCATAAAAAGCATCAGCAATACGAGAATAAAATAATGTCGTCTCTTCTTCATCCTCTAAGCAAAGCCATTATCACTACCCCCAAGAAAACAAATAGTTTAGTTGAAAGCACGATGAATCTCTATCATTAAAAAAACAGAGAAAAAACACAGACACGAGTATGATAGCGTTTTTTTGATAAGGACTCAGGATTGAATAATGTGCGGAACTTGACACAGAATTTTTGTTTCAGATTGGATGCTCTTAATCAGCGCATAGTTATTCTACGCAACGATTGAGAGCATTCAATGCTGGGATAAAAAGGCAAGTCGAAGGGTAATTATTTAAGTGAATGTCTATAGATTATTTAATTCTGAGTCTTAAATGCAGAGGAAGATCACATTGATGCATTTTCGTGATAACAATGAAGTCCATGGGAATCGCCAAGATTGGCAGAATATGCGACGTGTTTTGGGGTATCTTAAAGCCTATAAAGGGCGTGCTCTGTTTGCGCTTATTTGCCTTATTTTGGCAAAATGGGCGAATGTTGGCATACCGTTAGTTTTAAAAGAAATTGTCGATACATTTACCGACCCTACCGCACAAGCCCTTGTTTTACCCGTTTCATTATTGCTTGCTTACGGTGCTTTTCGCCTAACTAGCTCTCTGTTTAATGAGCTGCGTGATACCGTGTTTGCGCGCGTGCGCTTTCATGCCATGCGCCAACTTTCTAACCAAGTGTTAGCACACCTACATCAGTTATCGTTGCGCTTTCACTTAGAGAGAAAAACGGGTGCAATCAGCCGTGACTTAGAGCGAGGTACGCGTTCGGTTGGTTCGATTATGAATTTTATGGTGTTCAGCATTATTCCTGTTGCGGTTGAATTTCTGCTGGTGGCGGTCATTTTATTAAGCCAGTACGCGCTTGTCTTTACCCTTATCACCTTTGGCACTATTGCTATTTATGTGACATTCACCCTAATGGTGACCGAGTGGCGCATGGATCATCGTCATGCCATGAATCGCTATGATTCCGAGTCGAACACCCATGCTTTTGACAGCCTTATTAATTACGAAACGGTTAAATACTTTACCAATGAAGCGTTAGAGCTTAAACGCTACGATGATACGCTCAAAAAATGGGAAAATATGGCGGTTAAAAGCCAAGCAACCATGTCGTTATTAAACTTTGGACAAAGCGCTATTATCGGTATTGGTGTCACCATTATTATGTTTTTTGCCGCGCATGGGGTTATCAATAACACCATGACGATTGGTGATTTTGTGATGATGAATGCCTTTATGTTGCAGTTATTTATCCCACTTAATGCTTTAGGAATTATTTATCGACAAATAAAATACACCTTGGCAGATATGGATCTGGTATTTAAATTACTTCGCAAGCAACCCGAAATTGTTGATCATGCAGATGCCAACACGCTAATTATCAAAAAAGGTCAGGTAGATTTTAAGCATGTCGATTTTGCTTACCAAACGGAACGACAAATTTTATCCGATATAAGTTTCACGATACCTGAAGGGGAAACCGTCGCGGTTGTCGGACACAGTGGCGCAGGAAAATCGACGCTATCACGTTTATTATTCCGCTTTTACGATGTGACACACGGTGAGATATGTATTGATGGACAAAACATACAACACGTCACACAGCAAAGCCTGCGTCAACAAATAGGTGTTGTACCACAAGATACCGTTTTGTTTAATGATACGATTTATTATAATATTCTCTATGGTAAGCTAGATGCAACACGAGAAGAGGTGATGCAAGCGGCAAAAATGGCGCATATTTTTGATTTTATCGAAAGCTTACCGAAAGCGTGGGATACCGTGGTGGGAGAGCGTGGCTTAAAACTATCAGGCGGTGAAAAACAGCGGGTTGCTATTGCCAGAGCGATATTAAAGAACCCTGCAATTTTGGTGTTTGATGAAGCGACCTCTTCACTTGATTCGGCAACAGAGCAAGCCATTCAGAAAACATTGCAGAAAATAGCGGAGACAAGCACGACCTTGATTATTGCACACCGTCTTTCGACTATTATTGATGCTAATACCATTTTAGTGCTAAAAGAAGGACGTATTATTGAACAGGGGACACATAAAGAGTTACTTGCACAAAGAGGAGACTATTGGAATATGTGGGAGCTACAGCAAGAATCTGAGAAGCTGAGGACTCAGGATTAAATAATCTACGAAACTTAACGTGCCTTTTTGTCCCAGATTGAATGCTCTCAATCGTTGCATAGAGTGACTATGCGCCGTTTGAGGTCATCCAATCTGAAACAAAAATTCTGCGTCAAGTTCCGCACATTATTCAATCCTGAATCCTAAAGTAATACTTTAAGTTTAAGTTTTAATCATTTCAATATATTAGTGTTTTACTTAAGTTTTGATCAGACTTTTTATCTCTAATCAACCCCCGTTCAGCTTTTTGAACTTTCTATGCTATGCTCTAGCCGTTATCTTACTCGCACAGGATGAGTGTTTCTTACCACCTGCGAGTGAAATATCTCAAATGTGATTGGGGACATACCAGTCAGGGGCAAAGGATTTTGCTCGTCTATTGACGGATTAGACTGATTGGGAGCCAAGGACGGCTCACTTTTTATTTTTTCCTGAGAAGAAAGGAATTAGCGTGCTATCACCACTTATCGCAAGGTAATCTGTTGCGCTTTCAGCACGCTTTTCTACTTCTTTTGCAGATTCTTTTATTTGTGTATCATCATTACGCCCCGTATTGTTATCCCTTTCAATATGTTCCATTTGAGGCTCTAACATTTGCTGTTTCATTTTACGCAAAGAATCTATTGCATACTGTGCGTCTTGAACATCATTTTGCAATGCGGAAAACATTTTTTGGGTATTTTCTAGGGTTGTCGCAAATAGATCCATTGATTTATCATTCATCATATCCAAATGATGGCGTGCTTGTAGCTTAATATTTCGCCCCTCCTCTTCATAACGCCTCAAATTATTAATATACAAACGGCTTTCATTGACATTAGCATCCAGTTCTTTACGTGCAATATCGGTTGCTTGAAAGACGCTATCAAACTGTTCATAAGCCTGAGACTCATAAGCTCCTAAGTGTTCATTATATTGTTGGAATGATTTTTCAGCGGATTGCTTTTGTGTGTTGAGTTGCTCTATTAACTGTTTAGACTCTGCAAATGCTTTATCTAAATTCAAACGAATCTCTTTTGATGCTGTGGCATTATTAGACAAAACAGCAGATTGCTGATTGTAACTTTCGACCACTTGTTGAGAGAGTGCATGTGATTTTATCTCACTGTTTTGTAAGGCTTCCAAGCCTGACTCTACCTTTTCTAAACCTTGCTCTAGCGTTGACTGAACACGCTCGACGGTATCTGTCGATTCTTTTAGCTGCTCATCCCAGTAATTTTGTATCTGGGTCATACGCTGATTAATTCCATCTGTGGTCTGTTTTAGCTCGCTACTACATTCAAGCGCATCTTCGACCATTTGCTCAATATCTTCTACTTGTACCCAAGCTTGATGCTGTTTTGATGTAATCACCGATGTTTTATTGTTAATCCCTTTGATTAACGTATTGACTTCTGCAACACTTTCTTCCACATCAGCAACTAATGACTCGACACTCTTTTTATCTTTTTCAATGTCGTCACGGATTTTTTTTATCACTATATTTTGCTTTTTTCCTGACCATTGCCCTACAAATAAAGCAAAAATAGATAGCACAACCGTAGACGCAACAATACCTGCAATAACGACCTCAAATATCTTTACTAAATCAAGCGACTCTTGAGACAAAAGCCCTGATGATGTACTCGCTGTAGCTGATATCAAACTACTTACAAAAAATAGCAAACTACTCTGAAACAATAGACGTTTCATTTTTAACTCCCAAATATTTATGTGCCAAGCCACTCAGCATCATTCTTGTTATTTTTACTGTCATAAAAAAGGCATACCACAGGTACGCCTTAATAATACAATACAGCCATAAATTGAGTTAATTATTTATGTCAGCTGGTTATATCGTTGGTATATGTGGAATATTCTGCCTATTATTTAACGAGATTGTCGCTTCACCATTATATTCTGGCTTACTTAATAATAAATAGGCTTTCCCATAACCTGTCAAACTATTCGCCATTTGACGCGCCGACTCTCCAACCCCTGTATAAATATCCATACGCCCAGCCCCTTTAATTGCATTGCCTCTGTCTTGAGGAAATAACATGCGCCATTCCTTGCCAACCGTTTGTCCAAGACTATTTATAACAGGGACTTCAGCAAGAATAACAGATCCAAAGGGTATGTGTTTAGTGTCTACCGCTACCGTATGTCCTGTAACAATAGGTGTGCCTGATGCTGTTTTGATAACATCATCACCCAAGGTAAAATAAATATAACGTGGATTTATATTCAGTATATCGTTCATATACCGAGGGTTCGCATCTAACCACTGTTTTACGGCCTTTCGACTAGGATTACTGTTGAGTAAGCCTTGATTTTTCATATAAGTAGCGATGCTACGAAATGGCTTGTCATTACTACCATCAAATTTCAAAGATTTACGCTCGCCACTTGGTAGCTCGATAATACCTGACCCTTGTATTTGAATATAAAACAAGCCCAAAGGGTCATTTGTCCACGCTATTTCAAGACCTTTATTCGACAAAGCACCTGCTGATATTTGTTCACGAGACAAGCCTCGCTGATTAGACATTGGTGAGCTATAAATTGGATATCGATACTCTTCATTAGGGTATAATTGAGCTGAAATAATCGGTGTGTAATAACCTGTAAACTTACTTTTAGCGGTATCCCCTCTCTGTAAATCAATTAAATAGAAGTTTTCTTCCATTGTACTGGGTGTAAGTTCCCCACTCCAATTTAATAACGATTTTGCTGTTTTGACTAATTGCTGATTACTTAAGCTCACTCCACTTACCGTAACAGGAGAGGTTACACGGTAATTTTGCAAATAATCAATTGCATATTGCAGTCCTAAACGTACTTTCTCTGGCTGGATAAATTCAGGCTGACTATCATAATTACGCGGGTAGTCTGTATAAGCATCCAACATACTTAATTGGTTTTCTTCATCCCATACAGGGGGAATATCGTCAGTTGGCTCAAGATATTCAGTATCGTTTTGATATTGCATGCTGGTATAACCGTATCGATCCAAACTATTGACATAGTCTGCATGACTGGGAAATAAGGTTAAACACACACCACAAAACAATAATTTTGCTAGGCGTTGATCTAACATTTTGACACTCTCTTATTGTTATTTATTATGCCCTTTGGGGCAGTAAGTGAGTGGACACAATTAATCTAATATTTTGTATGTTTGTTTTTTAATCTTCTGTTTGATTGTTGCGGAGTCTTGGATACCTTGAATATCAAAAAATAAACAGTGAAAATCTTGTTAGACTGATTGTAGTCCAACTGCTTTAGAGAAAATCTAAAAATTGGGGTGATATTAAATTTCTCGCCAATAGATTATCGGCTATTTAATTTATAGATCCAAGTGAAATGCTTTGTTTTCCGATAAACTGGTTTTCAACTTAGGAACGCCATAAAAAAGGCTCACCAAAATAGTGAGCCTTTTTAATCTAATCATACAAGTTAGTACGCCAAGAGATTGGCTAAGTATTGTTTACTTTGCTGTCGTAGCTTCTTGAGCTTCGATACGCTTTAGCATTTCTTGGGCTTGCTTAATTTGAGCCATCAATACTTGCTTCATTTGTGCTGTACTCATGGTTGCTCCAGGCATTGCTGGCACATAACCCGCACGAGGTGCAGCAGGTATCATGCCATTGCTATTGAAACCTTGTCCAGAAGCATTATTTGAGTTAGCGCCTGTCGCATTTGCTGTGCCATTGCCTGCCGCATTACCTGCGCCCTTTCCTGCACCTTGTGCATCGCCTGCCGCTTTCATGTCACCATTGCCTTGCATTTTGGTGTCCATGTTAGTTTTACCTGAGCCTTTGAAGTTAATGCTGAAATCTACTTCACCGTCTGCATCGCCTTTACCTGTTCCCCAAGCATTACCTTTTGCAGTGCCGTTGCCTTGTGCTTCACCTTTGCCTTGTGCGTTACCCGCGCTATTAGCCGTTGCATTACCCGCTCCATTGCCTGTGTTCCAACCGTCGAACCAGTTTGCAGAAGCTGTTCCAGAAAGTGCGATTAATGCTGCGAATGTTATCGTTTGAATTTTCATGTTATTTGTACCTAGCGTTTAAATATTTGTTAATGAGAATATATTGTTTTTCAAATATGTTAATATTCTAATATAGATTATTAGAGACTGGCAAGTTTTTCTCTTTTATCCCGCTAAATGGTTGTATTTATGACGTATCCTTAACACTTTTTAAGCATTTCTTTTCCAAAAACGTTAAAACCAACGTATAAAAATCATCTGCCTGCTCAATATGAGGAAGGTGGCTTGAGTTAGCGATAGTAATAATATTTCCCTGCGTAAATATTGCTTTAATTAAGGGGTGATCTGTCTCTTCTATATAATGAGAGTGCTCTCCTCGTATAAAACAACTTTTTTTCGAAAAAACTAAGTCATTTAAGGGAAAGCTGGCTATTTTTAAATAGCCCTTTGCTATCTCATTAAGATTACATCGCCATGTGTAGCCCCCGTTTTGATGACGCTGTAGATTTTTTGATAAAAAAATACGCTCTACATCATCTTCTATCAGCTCCGCAAAATATCGATCCACTTCTTTGCGAGACTTAAGCTCACTCAAAGGAAGCTTCATCATGGCTGCAAAGACTTTTTGATGCCAAAGTGGATAGGTTTTTGGTGCAATATCAACAATAATCAAACGAGAGATTAATGCGGGAAAGTGTAGAGCCAACCACATAGCGACTTTGCCACCCATTGAGTGTCCTAGTAAATCAACCTCAGCTAATTTCTCATGCTGTAAAACAGCAACAACATCCATCGCCATTTCTTTGTAACTCATGCCTGCAAGATGTGGGGAATGACCATGGTTGCGTAAATCTATAGTGATGATGGTTCTGGACTGTGCGAGACGTTTAGCTTGACTACGCCAATTATCCATTGAACCAAGTAGACCATGCAGGATAAGCAGAGGAGGTGTATTTTTTTGCTTGTCACCCCCTGAATATATTTTATAGTGAAGTAATGGCTGCATTTTTTATTAATATAGGTTTAGAGACGGTGCAAGTATTCTAGAAAAATATTAATCGGCAAAGGTTTCGCCTAATATGGCTGATTCTTTTAGTATATCTGCTCTTTCATCATCAGACAGATTCGCCACATCATAATAAATACGATGCGTTACATCGTTAATACCACAAAAAGATAATGTGCCATCAGTTACAGGGCGGTGGATGAGCTGTAATGCATCGGTATCTATAAAGTATTGCTTTGAACCTCCTGCTGTAATAATTACCAGTGCTTTTTTATGTTTTAGTAAGCCTCTAACGCCTTTGTCTGAGTATTCAAACGCCAAGCCATTGGTTAACACTAAATCAAACCAACCTTTCAGCATAGCAGGGCGATCAAACCACCATAATGGATAAATAAACACCAAACCCTCTGCCCATAATAAGTCTTCTTGCTGTTTGCCTATGCGTTCTGGAATATCTCCTGTTTGTAGCTTAGCAAGATCCTCTGCATGTAAAACAGGGTCAAAATTTTCTTTGTATAAATCTTTTATACGAACATCATGACCTGCTTTTTTAAGACCTTCACTAATATTATCCAGTATTGCATGATTAAAACTTGTAGGATTGGGGTGCGTGTAAACAATCAGTGTATTCATAAATGGGTTTTATCAAAAGAAGTGACAGCTAGCAGGAAAATTGTAGCGGCGACTATATAGGGAGCACCTTATCAAGTCCAATTCTTTGTAGGTGGGTTAAAATCAATCGGCTTAATCAATAGGAAAATAAAGAAGATAGGTATAGAATTTTTTATATCATTTTCATTCAATTCCTTGCTCAAAACCTCTGTGATTGTTACATTACGCGCAATATTAATATTGCGTCTAATTGGTGGGCTGACAGACAAAGAAATCATGCTGGTTTTTATCGTTGTTTGTCGCTTAGGACTCAGGATTGAATAATGTGCGGAACTTGACACAAAATTTTTGTTTCAGATTGGATGATCTCAAGAGGTGCATAGTCACTCTACGCAAGGATTGAGAGCATTCAATCTGGGATAAAAAGGCAAGTTAAGTTTTGTAGATTGTTTAATTCTGAGTCCTTTAAGAAACGTGTACGGAATAACTTCCCGAAAATTCTAACGTAAAATTTTTATTTTAGACTTTAGTTGAGTTTTAGCGAAATGTAGCAAACGCATAGTCACCGCTACACAACAAGTGAGATCATCTAAGCTGGGATAGAAAGATTGCTATGCCTTATTGGGTACAAGTTAGAGGTCGGGAGGTTATTTCGTACACATTCCTCAACCAACTATCATTAAATATTCTTTAGTTTGTATTACTTATAGTAGAATACAGCATCTAAATACACACCAAATATTTAAGATAATTTTTTGCACTATACTACTACGTTAAAGAGATTATATTGCCAGATGCTCGTTTTATAGTTATCTGACAATTTTTAAAAACGGATCACTCCTCTATGTTTAAGTTTATTTCTGGCTGGTTTTCAAACGATATTTCTATTGATTTAGGAACAGCAAACACTCTCATCTACATGCGCGGGAAAGGCATTGTATTAGATGAGCCTTCGGTTGTGTCGATCCGTCAAGACAGAGGACCAGGCGGACCTAAAAAAATTGAAGCGGTTGGTATCGAAGCTAAGAAAATGTTAGGTCGTACCCCAGAGAATATTACTGCTATCCGCCCAATGAAAGATGGCGTAATCGCCGACTTTA
Source organism: Aquificaceae bacterium (assembly GCA_003972955.1). Taxonomy (GTDB): domain Bacteria; phylum Pseudomonadota; class Gammaproteobacteria; order Thiotrichales; family Thiotrichaceae; genus JAGLBW01. The sequence continues at coordinate 9,411 of QOAQ01000063.1, read as the reverse complement.
CTTATACCGAAAAAATGCTTCAACATTTTATTCGTAAAGTAGATAGCGGTAGAATTTTACGTCCTCGTCCGCGCGTGGTTATTTGTGTTCCTTGTGGTGCAACTCAAGTTGAACGACGTGCAATCAAAGATTCGGCAATGGGGGCTGGTGCAAGAAAAGTCTTCTTAGTCGAAGAGCCTATGGCAGCAGCAATCGGTGCTGGTATCCCGATAGATGAAGCTATCGGTTCAATGGTGTTGGATATTGGTGGCGGTACATCTGAAGTGGCGGTTATGTCATTGCGTGGCATTGTTTACTCTGCTTCTGTACGTATTGGTGGTGACCGTTTAGATGAGGCGATTATCAGCTATGTACGTCGCAACTATGGCATGTTGATTGGCGATGCCACAGCAGAACAAATCAAATGTGAAATTGGCTCTGCTTACCCTGGCAAAGAATTACAAGAAATTGAAGTCAAAGGGCGCAACCTATCAGAAGGTGTGCCACGTAGTTTTACGCTTACCAGTAATGAAATATTAGAAGCCTTACAAGAGCCTCTCTTTGGTATCGTTAGCGCAGTGAAAACAGCATTGGAGCAGACACCTCCAGAATTGGGTGCTGACGTAGCAGATCGCGGCATTGTACTAACAGGTGGTGGTGCATTGCTACGTGACCTAGACCGTTTGCTTATGGAAGAAACGGGTATTCCTGTATTGGTAGCCGATGATCCACTGACGTGTGTAGCCCGTGGTGGTGGTAAGATTTTAGAAATGTTAGATGATGACGGTTTTGACTTCTGGTCTTCTGATTAGTCTACTGCTATATACGCCAATAGAATTTAGGCTATATTTTTAGAGCATTGTTCAGTGCTCTAAAACGTAGTAATACATAGTGGCATATTTATAATAATCCCAAGAATACTCAAACCTGCCTCTTTATGAACGATATAATTGATAATAATTCGCAGAGCTCATTACTGATTAAGTTTATGCTACTGGTCGCTATTTCTGCCGTTGTTATGGCGGTTGATTATCGAGGCACAGCATTACAACCTGTACGCACCGCATTAACTATGCTCGTTTACCCTTTTCAATATGCTGTAGATGCTCCTTTCCGTGTTTCAAATTATTTAAGCGATTATTTTTCTGACCATAAAAAAATGGCGGCAGAAAATAGACAACTGCGTACTACTCTCGATATTTATGCCGCAAGAAACCAAAAATATCATTCCATTGCCAGCGAGAATAGACGATTACGTGAACAGTTAAATGCAGTTTCTGCGGTGAAAGAACATTTTTTACTTGCAGAAGTTTTATCCGTTTCTGGTAATACGTTTCGTCGCAAAGTAACCATTAATCGTGGTGCAAATGAAGATATTTACACGGGACAAGTTGTTATTGCAGGAAAAAATATATACGGTCAAATAGACAGTATCGCCCCAAATTCTGCTGAAATCATGCAAATTATTGATACTGATCATGCTATCCATGTGCGTAATCAACGTACTGACTCAAGTGCTTTAGCCGTAGGAACAGGTAAAACCAACCTGCTTGAGTTGAAAAATATAGAAGCAAATGTTGATATTAAAGAAGGGGATATTTACGTAAGTTCAGGACTCGGACAGTTATACCCTGCTGACTATCCTGTTGCTGTGGTTAGCAGTATCGCTTATAACTCTCGTGACTCTTTTATGAAAGTAATGGCACGCACACTAACGGATTTTACAACAACACGTGAAGTACTCGCTATTTGGCAAGCAAAGAAAGCCGCTATTACAAAAGATATTGAACCACAAAGTCAGTTGAAAAAGAATAAACAAAAAGAAAAACAGAAAAACAAGCAGATAACACCTCGAAAGAAAAATTAGCCGATAAATAATTATGTGTATTACTGAGCAAATAGAATTTTTACTATCTATGACTTTAATAGTTAAAGGTTATGAGTAATCAGCCATGAATAGTGCTTCTCTACGTTTTCCTGGTGCGATGATAGCTTCAATAGCGTTAGCCTTTGTGCTTCTCTTGATGCCACTTTCAGATAGCCTTTTATTATGGCGTCCAGAATGGGTAGCACTTGCTTTTATCTATTGGTGTTTAACCTTGCCTGATAAAGTTAGCCTCTTTCTAGCATGGTTTGCAGGCTTATTCATCGATATACTTTTTGGCTCTATCCTTGGGCAACATGCTTTCACAATGATTATCGTTGTATATATGTCATTGCGATTATTACCTCGTATTTCAGCAAATACCTTGTGGCATCAATATGCTTTGATTTCCTTAGTATTAGGGACGTACCTTCTTATCAATCTTTGGATAATGGCTGCTACAGGCAACAATCCTGCAACATGGCGCTACTGGTTGCCACTTTTATCTAGCCTCATTATCTGGCCTATTTATACTTGGGTACTCAGTTGGTTTCGTGTTGAGCGTGGACGTTTTGATGAGTTTTAATGCCCTATATTTTATTTTCTGCCATTAATTCACGCATCAACCGCCCTAATAATATCGCCGCCTTTTCCAAGTTCTGTGGACTTTCTTGTCCATAATTTAGCCGTATAAAATTTGTATATTGCTGAGTAACTGAAAATAAGTTACCCGGTGCAATCGCAATATTTTCTGTCATGGCACGATAATATAAATCCATACTATCAACCCCTTCAGGTAAACGAAGCCAAAGAATAAAACCGCCTTGTGGGTTGGTGATGCGAATATCACTGGGGAAGTGTTGAGAAATGAGTTGCAAAAAATAATCTCGTTGTTGCTTATAGTGCTGACGTACTTGGCGTAAATGACGCTCAAATGTACCCGTCTCCAAATAACGTGCTGCCGCTACCATCGTAATAGTGGTATTCGCACCACTATTGCATAATTTTAAATGTTGCACTCTTTCCAACCATTTTCCAGCGACAACCCAACCTATGCGTAATCCCGGTGACAAGGTTTTAGACAGCGAAGAACAGAGTAAGACATTGCCTACTTTATCATACGACTTAATTGCTTTAGGGCGTTGATGGTCATAGCTTAGCTCAGCATTAATATCGTCTTCAATTAACGCAACGCCAGCCGCTTCTAACATCTTAGCCAGTTTTTTCTTACGTGCATCAGGAATACAAGAACCTAAAGGATTACTGTAATTCGTTGCTAACACACAGGCAGTGACAGGCCATTCGCGTAAGGCTAACGACAAAGCGCTTAAACTAATACCTGTTTCAGCATCGGTAGGAATCTCCAATGCTTTTAAACCTAAGGTTTCAATCGCCTGTAGCATACCGTAATAATTAGGTGACTCTACCGCAACCGTATCACCAGGATTAGTGACTGCATTTAAGCTCAGTACCAAAGCCTCCTGACATCCAGAAGTAATGACGATTTCATCAGGGTGAACAGAAACGCCCGCATTTATTAAGCGTTGTGCTATTTTACAGCGTAAGTTTTCATTTCCTGGTGGAGAGTCATAATCAGCCAAGTTATCCATATCAACCATTTGATTAGCTCTTGATTGCTCTCGTGCCACCTGCGCCATAATACGGTTTAACTGAGCAACAGCAGGTACATCAATTTTTGGCAATGCCGCCGCTAACTGTATTCGTTTTCTATCTCGGCTATTTTGTAATATTTGTACTGCCAACTTCCCCATACTAACTTTAACGGGACGTTGTTCTGGCGCACTTGTTTCAGGTGCTTGTGGCAAATCAAGCTGTGCTCTGACATAAAAACCAGACTGTGGACGAGACTCAATAAGCAGACGGTCTTGCAGCAACTCATAACCACGTATGACCGTTGAAATACTCACACCTAACTCATTAGCACACTGTCTTACCGACAACACTCGCTCATCTGCCTTTAACAAACCAGACAAGATTTGATCACCAATATAACTTGCCACCTGTTCATAACGTTTTGACATACAGTTACCTCATTAAAAACAAATACAGATTTAATTTTAATAAACTGTACTCCATCAATTAAAATTTATTGAATCTGTATTGTTATATTGCATGAAGCTAAACTGAGATACAAGTTTGTAATGAGGCAATTATTCAATGAAAACAGAAACAACAGGGATGGTATTAGGCTTTATCGGAGTCGCTATTTTTAGCTTAACATTACCTGCCACACGCTATATCGCCGCCTATTTTGATCCGCTCTTTATCGGCTTAGGTAGAGCCTCAGTTGCGGCGATTATTGCCATGATTATATTGCTTATTTTCAAACAACCTTTTCCCAATAAACAACAAGCTAAACAATTAGCCATTACCGCCACTGGAGTGATAGTAGGCTTTCCTGTACTCACCTCTTGGGCGATGAAAACAGTAGATGCCTCACATGCAGGTGTCGTTATCGCACTTATCCCCTTGCTAACCGCTGTGTTTGCCCGCTTTATTTCTGGCGAACGTCCTTCAATTGCATTTTGGATAGTTAGCGGTATGGGCGCTACTTTAGTCGCAAGCTATGCCTTATTGGAAGGCAACTTTCGTTTTCAAATAGGGGATTTATTATTAATTGCAGCTAGTCTTTTAGGTGCTTTAGGCTATGCGGTTGGCGGCAAATTATCGCAAGAATTAGGAGGATGGCAGGTTATCTGCTGGGCATTAGTTATATCGTTTCCTTTTATACTAATTCCCACCTTAATGACTCAGCCTAACGATTACAGCAGTATTTCTCCCTCTGTATGGATAAATTTTCTTTATCTAGCCTTGATGAGCCAGTTGTTTGGCTTCTTTCTTTGGTACAAAGGGTTAGCAATGGGTGGCATTGCACGCGTCAGTCAAATTCAATTACTACAGCCATTTTTAACCATTATTGCCTCGGTACTCTTTCTTGGTGAAAGCTTAAACAACCGCACGATTATTTTTGCAATAGCAGTTGTTTCAATGATTGCTATCAGTCGAAAAATGCCGATTAAAAATAAGGAGAACACCCAATGAGTTTACAAATATTTCAAGTCGATGCTTTTGCGAGTAAAGCCTTTACAGGAAACCCTGCCGCAGTCTGTCTTTTAAAAGAAAATACTGTATACGATGATAAGTGGATGCAATCACTCGCCGCAGAAATGAACCTTTCTGAAACTGCCTTTGTAAGTAAACAAAAGGACAATATTTACAGCCTACGCTGGTTTACACCAACAACAGAAGTCAATTTATGCGGTCATGCTACCTTAGCAAGCGCACATATTCTGTGGACTGAAACCGATTTAGCAGAAGATAAAAATGCAATATTTGAGACCTTAAGTGGTCGCCTTGAGGTTAGTCATAATAAAGGGCTGATGACAATGAACTTCCCCACTGAAACCGTTACACCATTGGAAACTGAACATACCGTAATCGCACAAATAGACAATATATTATCCTGTCGCTGTCTCGGTGTTTATCAAACAAATGAAGATTTATTAGTCGAAGTTGATAGTGAGGCAGTGCTAGAAAATTTACAAGTTGATATTCCTCAACTCGCCACACTGCCCATTCGTTGCCTTATTGTTACCACAAGGTCAAAGCACCATCATTTGGATTTTGTCAGCAGAGTGTTTGCACCTGCGGTTGGGATTAATGAAGACCCCGTCACAGGCTCTGCACACTGCTCATTAACCCCCTTCTGGGCAAATAAACTGGGCAAAAAGAAACTATCGGCACGCCAAATTTCAGCACGCGGTGGCAATCTATCTCTAGAATTACTGGCTGATCGTGTGGCTATCTCTGGTACTGCGCTTACCATTTTAAAAGGCTATCTAACATGAACACATCAACAGACAAACACTTTGCACAACGCATCAATAATGTACCACCTTCATTTATCCGTGAAATACTCAAGGTGACTCAACAAAGTGATATTATTTCGTTTGCAGGCGGACTTCCTTATGAGAAGTTGTTTCCAATAGAACAAATCAAAGCAGCCAGTCAACGCGCCTTTACTCATCATGGCACGCAATTACTTCAATACAGCAATACAGAAGGGGATTTGCAACTAAGACAATGGATCGCAGCGCGCTATCAACGTCAAAATCTAAGTATTAACGCTGAAGATATATTGATTACAAATGGTTCACAACAAGCCTTAGATTTACTCGGAAAGGTATTTATCAATAAAGGCGACGCTGTTGTCATCGAAAACCCAGGCTATCTTGGTGCGTTGCAAGCATTCCAACTTTATCAAGCCAAGTTTTTGACCGTTTCCATTGATGATAACGGCATGGATATATCACAATTACAACATAGACTTGCATCCAATAACTCCAAATTGATCTATACCGTACCTAATTTTCAAAATCCAACAGGGATTTCTTATAGTGAAGACAACAGGCGGGCTGTTGCTTTAGAAGTGGCTAAAACAGACAGCTACCTTATCCAAGATGATCCTTATGGTGAGTTACGTTTTAGTGGAGAGGAGAAAAGTAATTTCATGTCCTTATTGCCTCAGCAAACCATATTACTAGGCTCTTTTTCAAAAACTATCGCTCCCGCTTTGCGTCTCGGTTGGATGGTTGCGCCAGCTGCTGTTATGAAAAAACTTATTATTGCTAAACAAGCGGCTGATCTACACAGCAGCTCATTGGCACAGGCTATTTTATACCAGTATTTACAGGATAATAACGTCGAGGCACATCTTGAACGATTATGTCGTTATTATGGACAGCAGAAAATCGTCATGGAGAATGCAATAAAGCGATATTTTCCTAAAAGCACTCAAGTAACAAATCCTGAAGGTGGCTTATTTCTTTGGTGTCGCTTAGATAAAAAGGTATCAACATCCGCATTATTTAAAACATCGATTCAGCAAAAAGTAGCTTTTGTACCTGGAGAATCTTTTTATACAGACAATATTGAAAAGAATACCATGCGCTTAAATTACTCGGGAGCAAGTCCAGAAAGGATAGAAAAGGGTATTCGAATATTAGGCAATGTAATTACATCTTATTGATGATTTTTCTCGCTACCAGCAAATCAAGTACCGCTTGAATACTTTCCTCTAAACTTTGTGTATCAGTACGAATCACAAGATCAGCGGACTCAGGGGCTTCGTAGGGGGAGGAGATTCCTGTAAAATCACCAATTTCACCTGCACGGGCTTTTTTATAAAGACCTTTGACATCACGGTCTTCGCATACACTTAAATCACACTGACAATACACTTCGATAAAGTCATCGTCATTAACCAAGTTTTTCACTAACGCCCTATCTGCTTTAAACGGTGATATAAAAGCGGTTAGTGCGATCACACCTGCATCAATAAATAACTTTGCCATCTCACCAATACGACGAATATTCTCAGAGCGATCAGCATCAGAAAAATCAAGATCAGCGCATAAACCGTGGCGCACATTGTCACCATCAAAAACATAAGTCCGACAAGCGTGTTGATGTAACCGTTCTTCAATCGCATGTGCTAAAGTAGACTTACCACTACCCGATAAACCCGTAAACCAGATAATGACACTTTTATGTTGATTAAGCTGTTCCCGACGATGTCGCGTTACCGTCGCTTGATGCCATACTGTGTTGCTAGAGTGATTGCCATTGCTCATAATTATATATCAACATGTGTTTTTAGAAAATGAAACGACCAAAGCAGTTAGTTACCCAACGTATTAGCAAGCGCTTACAAGAGATCAATGCGTTATCAGATAAGGTGGCGAGTGTAATACAAATTAACCGTAATCATCACACATTATGGGCAAGTATTGAGAAAAACCAACTGATCATAATGACCGATGACAGTGTTTTTGCCACTCAGTTACGTTTTCAACAAGATATTATCCGTCAACATATTAATCAACAATTATTGATTACACTAAAATCTATAAAAATAAAACTTATCGCCCCGCAAGCTCACCGCCAAGAAGACACCGCTACAAAATGTTTTCGTATATCAAAAAAGGTTGCAGACGTACTGTCTTATATTGCAGAAGATATTGAGGATGATAAGCTGAAAGAGAGCTTAAAAAAACTAGGAAAGTAAGGAATAATTATTATTTTGACATATATCAATTATAAGCTAAACTTAGATCATGTTTAATTCCCCCTATGGATTAAACATTTCTCCAAATACCACCCGAGGAGAATCGTTACAATAAAATTTATAATTTGCTCAAAAGCAATTATTGTAACGTTGTTATAAAGCCCTAAACGTCTGTTTAGGGCTTTTTTTATACCTGCTAAAAAATTATAGAGATGCTCTCTATTACACTCTGTGTTATACTTAGATGGTATGTTCTATAGTCACCAAGCGACTATAAACATAGAATTCAAAACTACAATAAATATAATATACTGAATTTACAAATAGCTATGTCAATTATTAATACTATAAATCCCATTTCGGTCACGCTACCTGTGGCTGCTGTTGTGCATGTTATCGCGATTGCGGGCATTGGCTTTGGTTTGCCTGATCCAAGCCCAACGCAAAATGCTCCTTTATTAGATATTACGCTAGTTAATACACATTCTGACAAAGCACCTGACAAAGCTGATTTTATTGCTCAGGCTAATCAAGAAGGTAGTGGTACATTAGATAAAAAAAGCCGTCCGAGTAGTCCATTGGCTTCGATGAACCCTAATGATATGCAAGGGGAGTCACCGATAAAATCGAATGCATCAGCACCTGATATTGCACCTAAGCCTGATCCTAAAATTCTGACAACTAAGGGTAAAACGAATAAGTTTGTTAGTAAATTACCCGAACAGGATGACATCGAAGACCCTAGACCTGTTGATAAAGAAGTTTCAGATCAAACAGATGAAATTGCTCAATTAATGGCTGAAATGAGTCAAGAAGAACAGCATTATGCCAATCGTCCTCGGATACATTTTATTGATTCTATTAGTGCAAAAAGTGCTGTCGAAGCAGAGTACATTGATGCTTGGGCAAAAAAGCTAGAGCGTATCGGTAATATTAACTTTCCAGAAGCGGCACTACGCTTAAATTTGAGCGGTATTTTAATTTTAAATGCAACACTTGACCGTGCTGGGCGTGTCGTCGAGATAGCTATTAATAGTTCTTCAGGATCAAAAATTTTGGATGATGCTGCCTTACGCATCGTAAAACTTGCCTCTCCTTATGAGCCATTACCACGTGAAGTCCGTGAAAAATATGATCGTCTCAATATCACACGTTCAATTATTTTTCACAAAGAGAGCGGCATGAAGCCTACGTTTAATACCAAATAAATATCTCATAAGACTTGCCATCAACTGCACATTTAACCAATACTCTTTAAGGAGCCTCTGATTAACCTAGTACTCCAACAATATTGTATTGATGGATACAGCGAGTCAGAAAGCGGTTAGCCACTAGGCGCACTTTGCAGGGAATGGTCACTCCCTTCACAAAAAGTGCAACAACGTAGATGACCGCTTTCTGGCTCGCCCGAAGGGAGCAACCCATCAATACAATGTTGCTGGAGTACTAGATGAATTCTGGCTACACCCCGCAGTGTAAG